>CALGYY010000274.1 GCA_937934705.1 uncultured Bacteroidota bacterium | reverse complement strand
ACGACAGCCTCTTTTTTTTATTCCTGACCTGAAAACACCAAATCCACAGGTTTCTTACCTTTGTATGCGATGAAGCTGAAAGGGAAAATACCGATGCGACTGCTGGATTTCTATATCATGCGGAAATTCCTCAGTACCTTTCTTTTGGCTATTTCCCTGATCATTATCATTGTCATTATATTTGATATATCAGAAAATGTAGATGATTTCGTGGATAAGCAGGCTCCGTTAAGCGAGATCATCTTTGTTTACTACCTGAATTTCATTCCCTACTTCGCCAATCTTTTCAGTGCCCTTTTTACATTCATCGCTGTTATTTTCTTTACGGCCAAAATGGCCGCACAATCAGAAATCATCGCGATTCTGAACAGTGGTGTCAGCTTCAGAAGGTTGTTGCTCCCCTACATGGTGTCGGCCCTGCTGATTGCCTGTATGTCGCTGTACCTGGCCAACTTCCTGATCCCTATAACCAACAAGAACCGCCTGGTATTTGTGAACAAATACATCAAAAACAAATATAACAACACCAACAGAAATATCCACATGCAGATTGCTCCCGGCACATTTGCCTATGTTGAGAGTTATAATGTGGACATTGATATGGGTTATAGTTTCACCCTGGAAAAATTCAATCATGATGTACTCTACTATAAGCTGGCGGCCAACAATATACAGTGGGATAGCATCAGGTCATGCTGGAGGCTGCAGGATTACAGCATACGACTGATCAACGGCATGCAGGAAAAAATGATCAGCGGAGCTACGATGGATACCGTCATTCCATTGAAACCGGCTGATTTCTATAAGAAGACCGACAACATTGACCTGATGAAATACGGGGAACTGACTGAATTTATTGAACAGGAGAAGCTGAAAGGTTCCGAGATGGTCACCTTTTTTGAGGTGGAGAAGCACAAGCGTATTGCATTTCCTTTTGCATCCCTTGTGTTGACCCTGATCGGCGTTTCCGTCTCCAGCCGTAAGGTCAGGGGCGGGATCGGTTTACATATCGCATTCGGATTGTCGGTCACCTTTGCTTTCATCCTCTTTCAGAGGATCACGGAGACCTTTGCGATCTATTCCAACTGGCCACCGGGTCTGGCCGTATGGCTTCCCAATATCATTTTCGGGCTTTTCGGCCTTTACCTGTTGCGCAGGGCGCCGAAATAATCATCATCTGAGGTCCACACCCAGCATCCCGGAAACGTTTCCATATTAAACACGGGCTTCTCATCAAAGATACCATAAACCACAGATCCGCTTCCGCTCATTGACACGAAAGCTGCTCCCATTTCGGCCAGCTGGCTGCTGATGAATTGAAGTTCCGGGAGGCTTTCCATCACTGTGATTTCAAAATCATTTCTGACTTCAGGGGCCCATTCACCCGGATGTCTATCCAGAAGTCCTGTCCAATCCACTTTTGGCATGCAGGGTTTAACGAGACTATATGCACGGGCTGTGCTGACAGATCGTTTCGGCTTGACCAGAAGGAGGAAAAAGGCACTCAGATTCAAATTAAAAGGTTCTATCACTTCACCCCTTCCGCTGACGAAAGCGGGCTTATCCTGTAAAAAGTAGGGGCAATCGCTCCCCAGCTCCGCAGCCATTTCGTGTAAGTCAGGGGGCGAAATCCCAAGCTCTCCGATCTCGTTAAGCATCCTCAGGCAGAAAGCGGCATCAGAAGACCCTCCCCCCAGACCGGCACCACTGGGAATAGCCTTGTGCAGGTGAATGTGCAGCGGGGGCAACCCAAAGCGTGAATCCATGAGGCGATAAGCCTTCATGACCAGGTTATTTTCAGATGGTCCGGCTGGAAAACCGCTTTGCCTGAATGACATCCGGCCATCAGGAGCCGGGGTGATCTCGAGCGCATCACAGCAGGCAACAGGGCAGAACACCGATTCTATGTCGTGAAAACCATCGGGTCTTTTGCGGCAGATCCGGAGGCCGATATTTATTTTTGCGTGAGGAAAGCTGATCATCTTCTCCTGTACTTCAGGCAAATTTAGTTAAAAGGTGACATGCAAGGCCTCCCCGCGGAAATTGCTAATTTTGCACAAATGCATGACGCATGCTTATCGTAGGCCAAACACTGGTATCTGAAGATCTTGCTGAGAAAGATTTTTGCTGTCCGCTGCAACTGTGCTCAGGGGCCTGCTGTGTTGAAGGCGATGCAGGAGCACCGCTGGAGGCAGGAGAAATCACCCTGATCGGGGAATGCATGGATCAGATCATCCCTTATCTGAGCCCTGAGGGTAAGGAAACAATTGAAAAAGAGGGCTTTTACACCAGTGATGTCTTCGGAGCACTGGTCACCCAGCTGATCCGTAAAAAGGAATGTGCCTTTACTGTTTTTGAGAAGGGAATTGCCTTTTGTGCTATTGAAAAAGCCTGGATGGAAGGAAAGCTCAGCTTCCGCAAGCCCTTGTCCTGCCATCTTTACCCTGTAAGAGTTCAGAATTATGACGGTTTTGAGGCCGTGAATGTTCATCGCTGGAGCGTGTGTGAGGCCGGCTGGTCGGAGAAATACCATGGGTCAACCCCTTTATACAAGACTCTGAAAGAAGCGCTGATCAGAAAATTCGGGGAAGCCTGGTATGAAGAGCTCGAAGCCACAGCCATAGCCTGGCGTGGCAGAAAATTATGAAAGTCCGCTATAAGCCTTTTGAATGGCTTGAGATAATTCCTGAAAACGCTGTGGTGTCAGTTGCATTTTGGGACGCTTGAAGTCAATATCATCCATGGAATTCAATGGCAGCAGATGAATATGGGCATGGGGGACTTCCAGTCCGACCACCGCAAAGCCCACTTTTTTGCAGGGGATGACCGTTTCAATGGCACGGGCCAGTTTTTTAGCAAATATCCAGATCTCATTATAATCTTCGTCCTGAAGATCAAGAATATAATCCACTTCCGTTTTGGGGATGACGAGGGTGTGTCCTTCCGACAGGGGGGCAACGTCCAGAAAAGCCAAAAAGCGATCCGTTTCGGCTACTTTGTATGCCGGGATCTCTCCATTCACGATTCTGGCAAATATTCCGGCCATACTAACGGCTTATTTTAATGATTTCCAGTGTTATACTTCCAGCCGGCACCTTAATTTCCACCTTCTCCCCTGCTTTGCGCCCGAGCATTCCCTGTGCGATAGGTGAAGTGACCGAGATTTTACCGGCTTTGAGGTCTGCTTCATTTTCCGGGACCAGGGTATATTTCATTTTTGTTCCGGTTTTGCAGTTTTTCACTTCAACGGTCGAAAGAATGAGAACCTTGCTGGAATCGAGCTTTGACTCATCAATGATCTTGGCATTGTTTATCACGTCCTGCATCTTAGCGATCTTCAGTTCGAGCATGCCCTGTGCATCTTTAGCTGCGTCGTATTCAGCGTTTTCCGACAGGTCGCCCTTATCGCGCGCGTCGGCGATCTGCTGAGAGATCTTCTTCCGCTCGACCGAAACCAGTTGTTCAAGTTCCTTTTTCAGCTTGTCCAGTCCTTCCTGGGTGAAGTATTTTCCACTAGCCATGGTGGTTGATGGGGTTGGATTTAACAATAAGAAAAAGAATCCCGATCTGGTCGGGATTCTTTCTGCAAAGATAATAATTAATTACAAATCGCTGTCAAACTACAAATTGATCCTGGCCCCGATGTTATGGGTACCGGCAAACGGATCGGTAGGCCTGTAGGAATAATCTACAGCGAAAGATGAACCTTTGGTTTTGTTGAAGGGGATCTGCACAGTGATACCTGCACTGGGTCCGGTATGAACGCTCGTGCGGTCAGCCTTCTTGGTAATGCCCTTCTCGTAGGTGTAGGAGCCACGAAGCATAAGGTACTCCATCATTTTGTATTCCAGTCCCAGTGTATACTGGTCCTTGCTGAAGGAGTTGGATGAAAAGTTGGCAGCGATGATCAGATGGTGCTGCTCGGCCAGTTTAACATCGTAAGCGGCCCCGATATTCAGAGAAGTCGGCAACTCGAATTCGGCACTGCGCTGCTGAACGGTCGACAGTGTGGTAGCAGTTGGTATCAGACCACGGAACGACAGACCATCACCGCTGAATTTCATTCGTGGGCCGACATTTTTGAGTGAGATCCCGAACATAATGTTCTCATTCACCCCCGTGATGTACTGGATACCCGCATCGATAGCGATACCTCCGGCACTCAGGTTGGCGATCTTTTCGGTGATCACTTTAATGTTGATTCCACCGTAGATACTGTTAGAGAACATTTTGGAATACGACAGGTTGATGTTGGTCAGGTTGGGGGTGAATGTACCTACTCCGCCTTCAGGTTTATCAACCGTAGTCACCATAATTTCACCGAAATTCATCGATACCACGGCCAGCCCGATGACGCCTGTAGCGCCGACTTTCTGGGTAAGACCGAAGGCATTGATGCCGATCCCGGCGCCTTTCATGTAGATGGTATGAGCAAAGATCAGCTCAGTGCGCTGTGTAAAGGCGGCTCCGGCGATATTGGTATACATTGCTTCCAGTCCGCGGGTGCAGGCTGTCCCCACACTCCCCCAACCGGAGCTGCGTGCCCAGGGATTAATGAGCAGTTCCGAAGCACCTGATTGTCCCACACGGTCTTCATTCCCGGCGAAGAGCCCGGCTGAATGGAGCAGCATGATGCCAGTCAGCGTGAAGGTGGCCAGTATTTTAAAAATTCCTTTCATATGCTTGCTTTTTGTAGTTGACAATTGGTTAATTTTTAGAAGGCGTTAAGGTCGATCGGGCGCAGGGCACCAAACCATTTGATCACTTTTTCTCCCACACCATCCACATTTACATGGATCAGGTACAAGCCTCCGGCAATGGGGATCCCTGCATAGTTCTTAAGATCCCAATCCAGTGAGGTGATCGCGTCGTCTTTCTTGTATTGACGGATCAGTGTTCCGTTCACCGTATAAATGGTTACAGTACATTTCTGGGGAAGGTTGGTAATGCGAACCCTTGTATCGATCTGGTTCTGTTCATATGCGCCATAAGCATAGTAAGGATTCGGAACCACGTTGATCAGGTCAAGAGCTCCTTCAGCAGCGGTAACATTCTGTATTTCGGTAGCAATGTTTTTGGTGCTGAAAGTATACATCGGATAGTTGTTGTTCGCCGGGGAAACGGGGCCTACCCTGGGGGCTGACCAATAGCGTTTGTAAGGTTTCACAACACGGATCCTGATTTTGACATCGCAGGGGATATTCTCCGGATCTGAGAAAGCGTAAGCTGCATCAGCCAGCATCGGACCACCAATCCACATGGCATCCTTAAAGAGGAACTGCATTAATTTATCATTATTTGTAGTGGTGAGCACGGTATTTTTGATCCATGCACCGCCATCGTAGGCCGGGCAATCAATATCACCATAGATTGAATGGATACTATCGCGGTTGTGACCGAAGATATACACCCAGTGCTTACCTCCCCAAAGGATGTCTCCAAGGTTGGTTGTGAGGTTTGCTGTCGGGTTCCATTTCATATCACGGCCGTTTTCATTCTGCAGCCAGGAATCTTCCCCGAAAGCAATATTGAGTCTCTCTCCTGTTTCAACATTGATGGCATAACCCGGGAACCAGCCCATGCCTTCCTCACCGTCAGTCTGTCCGGCGCGGAGTTCAAATTTGGCTCTGCGACCTTCAGCCAGGAGGGAATCTTCTGATTCACACATTTCGAAGACGGGGCAACGTGACCAGAGGTTACGGTTTGAGGTGATCACAAGGTCAACTGATGCCAGGTTGGCCATTTGTGCTTTTTTGGATAAGTAGATCGCGCTGACCTTGTAGGCAGGTGCATAAGCACTCGGAGGACTGGCCCCCAGAGCGAAAGGAGCCCATGTTCCGCCAAAGATCTTTTCATAGACCTCAGTGGGGTCAATATAATAATCCCCGGGGCCATAGTCATTGTTATTCGGGTCATTGACGTCGTCAAGGGTTCCTGAGCGGATCCAGTTCCATCCCGGAAGACCATCGATATCAGGAATACCGGATAACCATGGCTTTTGCGGGTCTGCATATTCTATGGTTGCTTCAAGGAAGCCATTGTTGACGGCTTCGTTCTCACCCGGAGGTAAGGGCTGGTCAATCTGAATTGAAAGACCCAGCTCCAGAAGAAGCTGCTCATATCCAACAGCAATGGAGTGGTCAGAGGTCCAGAATCCGCCATTGATATTATCGGTCAGTATCCAGCCGCAGGAATCCACGTTGCCACTTGCCGGCGGGGTGAACTTCAGAGTGTAGTCGGTACCGAAAACCTTCAGGGGGTCTACCACCTTAATATTGACCGGACCACGGTTGTATTTATATTCAAGATTGGCAGCATAACCATTGGCAAGGATCTCGGCTGTGGTAGCATCGGTAAAATCGAGCAGCATACCGCCGTTACCCTGTCCTTCGATACGTGTGATCATCGGCTGCACACCGTACTCAGCATGCATGATGGTTCCGCCTGCTTCGGGAGAAGGAATATGCGGAATGCCTACAGTATAGGTAATGGATCCGGTAGCCGCTTTACGACCGGCCTTATACGGCTTTTTCTGACCGTTGAGCTGCATGGGGTCATTCTGGTTGTATGGAGCGAACATGTTGTAACCATAAGCAATCGCAATATAATAGTACTGCTTGTGGTTAACCAGTCGCTTGTCGTCGGTGGCGAACATGTCTTCGAAGATGCGGAAAGAGTGGATGATACCTGCATCGGCACCATTTACTTCCTCAACGGGGACAGATGCACCAAGATTTTCATCATAGTAAAAATTAACGAGTTTGCTGACGCCGTTTTTGATGTCACACTGAGCCACAAGGCGTGATTTGTCAGGATCCTTCAGATCGGTAACAGAGACTGTAGCATCCTTGATCTGATAGATCTGGTACCCTTCGAAGCGGTATGCACTATCGCCACGATCTGCAGCAGCCATGGTATCCGGGAATACAATGTTCGGGTCAACTTCAACATAGTCCTCAGGCTTGCTTACGAAATTGTTTGAAACACCCTTACGGTTGGTGATGTAAAGAATCAGCTCACCATCCAGCTCCTGGATTGTGAGGTCCGGAGCATCCGGTCCGTCAAGTACCTTAAAGCAGTTGTCGAACAGGGTCTGGCATTTGTCGTCCACCTGACGAAGCAGGACAACGGACTGCCAGGGACCTCCTGATGTGGCTCTTGCCCAGGGAATACCCACGGTGATATAGTTCACAGCGCCGGGCTCCAGGGTAAATGGTCCTGCTGACTGCATAAAACGACGGTCATAAGGATCATTACCAGCCTGTACTTCAGTCCAGTAATTTCCGCTGGTGATTCCGGGATCCACGCCATTGGTTCCCCAGTTGCAGGGGTCAGAATCGCCCGGGAACATGAAAGCGCAGGCAGGGCCTGTACCACCGGCATTGGGGTGACCATTACCCCAGTAACGCATCACTTCATTGTCTTTCCAGATACCACGGAGGAAGTTGTAATACTCAGGTGCGATATCCGGGTCGGTCATGGCCCAGTAACCGCCAAGGTTATTGTGGTAAACGAAACGCCTCATACCGAAACGCTCATTGTCGACAATACCGTCACCGAAGTTAACGCCATTGATGCCAACATCGCAGATCAGGTCGCCGTTTACATCATACCTGGGGTTATCTAAACCATCGGGATCCATGTATGGGCCCTGGAAAAAGTCAACGCCAACAGCCGGGGGCTGGGCGCCGTAGTCCTGAGGCCTGCCGCTTCCGTCGGGGTCAACCCCGTTGAAGCAATAACCCAGTCCGCGGGCCACATCACAACCCACATAGTCATCATAAGCATCACCAAGGTCAGTATCCACCCACTGGCTGAAATAGGTTTCAGTGAGACGGTAAGTGGAACGGTTGATGATCTCATATGAATAGAAGGTCATGTTGTTGATCTCATCATTGGTAGCAAAAGCAAAGGCCTGAGCCCTGATTTCCATACCAATGGCAGATCCTTTAGTTTCCGTGTGAATGTTGCCTTTATCATTAAAGACCCACCAGATGGTCTGGTCGCCCTTGAGTACCTGGTCAACGAGGATACCATTACCTTCCATTGTAGTGGCAATGGGCGTACCTGCCGGGAGATTCGTGGGACACAATTCATTGTCAAAATCATAATAGGGATAATCCCCATCCTTCCAGCGATAATTGCCATCACCGTTTACATCGTAAAAAGGAGCCAGGTAATAGCTTTGTTGCTTATCTGGGTTGCCGTGAGCCGGATATTCTGTAATGGCTCTCGGAACATCATAGCCGGCGAGTGTGGGATCCAGCGTATAGGCTGCAATGAAACCTTCCACTTCAGCACGGGTGATAATGAAATGCTTATCGTACTCATCGCAGGTTTCCGCATCAACGGAAGCTGATCCGTCTGTTGAGAGGGGGCCGGTGAAATAGTCGACTCCTTCACCGCGATAGCGCTGAGCAGCAAGTTTGAGCTGACCGTTCACGTCGAGACCACCAATCCAGAGGGCCGCGGAGAACATTGAGGTTTTGTAGGTGCTTTTGGGAATGAAATATTCCGGGTTACCCTGGAGATCCCACCACATATCACCACCTGTATTGATACGTGCGCGAACATTATTAATATTAAGGTCAGTAGATGCACTTGCGGCCAGGCAGGCTTCAGCAACCTGCTTGTTCTGGTTATAGCCTGAACCTGACTTGCCGGTCGGCCATTTATCCCCAAACGAGAGCTGTGTTCCCGCAAGCATCATTGCGGTCAGCAGTAAAAGGCGAATTCTGGTTTTCATATGTATCACTTATTATATTTTTCAGTAATATGAATAAACTATAATCCCAGCGACAAGCCAATACGGATCTGTCGGGGCAGGCTGTAGTTATAGGGGTTATTCACCTTCAGTGCATACTGATCCCTGAAGGCAGTCGGGGAGGTCATGGCATTGATCTGCGGCTGGAACTGTGAAGCAGAGAGATAGCCATCATCGTCGGGGTTACCGGTTGCGCGGTAAACACCGAGAATATTCTTTGTATTGAGAAGATTGAGGACTTCAAGATAAACGTTCATGTACATTTCGCGTCCTTTCTTTCCTTTCTTTCCGGTTTTAATGTAGAAATCCCTGTCGAGGCGGGCATCAATACGATACTGCCAGGGCATACGGGAACCATTAATAGAACCTTCGAGCAGGTATCCTGAACCACCCAGCTGAGTAGCTACCACTTCACTGGAACGGCTGTAGGGAATTCCCGAACCAATATTAGCAGTAACATTCAAACCGGTATTCTGAAGAATATTGATGGTTTTCACCTTGTCTGTTCCTTTGATCCTGCGGGTAATCTTCGGACCATTGTAATCCTTACCGCTGGCATAACGATAGTCCACTACGGCTACAAGGCTGTGCCTGCGGTCATATGCCAGAGGAGTGGTGGTACGGAGGTTGGGCTGACCCGTGGTGACGAAGTTGAAACCGGAGTTGGCATCTGATCCGGTACCATCAGCAAACTGGAGGGAGTAGCTGGCCCTTAACCAGATATTGTTGGTACGGCGAAGGTCATAAGAAATGATGAGACCTTTTACGGTTCCGAAGTCGATATTATTATATGAGTTGTATGACACAGGGTAGGCACCGGAGAAACGGTAGACCTGGACCTGGTTGCGCAACTCACGATAATATGCGGAGATCTTAATGGATGAAGAATTGCTGATCTTCTGCTGGAATCCCAATTCGTAGTCGATGGTCTTTTCTGAACGGAGATTCGGGTTGTTCAGAATGTCGGTAATTCCTTTACTGTAGATGAAGAAGTAATCTGTCGGGTCGATGAAATTACCGGTGCTCGGGCGCATGGTCAGCACATCGTAGTGTGCAAAGAAGAGAGCCTCGTCAGAAATCGGGAAAGAGAATGAAATACGGGGCATGTAGTTGATCTGCGGTTTGTAATCCTCGAAGGCTGAACTATTCACCTGCTTTTGGTTGGGATCCTGCAGATAAGGTGCAATACCGGAGGAGGTTTCAATGGTTGCCGGGTCGCTGATTTCAATCCCCTGTGCATTGTACCATACGCTTCCGTCGCGGTATCCTTTAATAGCTGTGGGGTTCTTCAGGTCATCCACATAGACTACAAAGTCTGACCCCATATTGGTGGGGTGCTCACCCAGGCCGCTGACTTCACCAACCGTTTTAGCTTCATAGAGCAGGTAAGGATCTTTCAGAACTTTCTGGTTTGCATCGTAGCGGTCAACGCGGAGACCAATATTGAAGATCAGGTCGTTGAAGGCAAATTTATCCTGGATGTAACCGGCCATGTAGATAGGCTCCTGTGCGCCGATCGGTCTGGTAAAGCGACCATCGTCATTAACTTTGGTAAAGAAGTCGTCGAAGCTGGGTTTATCTTTCAGGGCCTTACCGGTATGATCATAACCGGCGTAATAGACGTAGCTGTTACCATTGTTCAGGAGTTCATCAGCGGAGAACATGTCGATGCTGAACATGTCAGGAGAATAGCTGGCCACGTCAATCCAGTCGAGGCTGTTGGTGGCGAGTCCGAGGGCTTTACGCAGGTTATAGTCGAAATACGACTGTTCGGTCTCACTGTACAGACGGTCATACCAGATGGTATCCTGGAAAACGCCATATTGGTCATAGATCGGGTGGATGTGGTCGAGGCTGGATTTGTCCAACTGTTCGATGTGTTTGTTGGTAAGCTGACGCATGAGATCCCAGAGACCTACGGGCCCGTAACCGTAATAAGCGGTTTTGATCTGTTCGTATGCGATACCTAGTTGAATAGCGTGGTTACCAATATCGGCCGAGAAGTTGGCGTCGATGTTATACTGGGTTTGTTTGAAAACCTGATAACTATTATAAGGTACGCCGACGTTATTCCAGAGTGAGTTCACCGCACTCGGGAGCTGACCGTTCAGGATACCGCCTCCAAGCTGCACCTGGTCCGCATTTTCCCAATGGCCTAAGGGATCAGGATACAAGCTGTAATAATTCTCTGTATAGTTGGCCAGAATCGGGTTAATCTCCCCTGGTTCGAAGGCGTAGGTCACATCCCTGAAGCCGTTGTGGATCCAGCCATCCATGTTCAGCAGGTCATCATGTCCCCACTCATAACTGCGGATCTTGTCGGTGGTAAATTTGCCAAGGTATCCATAGTTAAAGAGGTTGTCTTTGTGACGGGCATCGTACTGAGTACTGCTGATCACGTCGTAACTACCCTGTAAGGTGTAGAACACATTCTTGATCACTGATTTGCTCTCGCTGGATGTCGGGAAACGCTGGGTAAAACGGCCAAATACGCGCCAGTGGGTGTATTTCTGCTCCCCGTTGTTGTCCCAGTTAAACAACATATTGTTGTATGAAAAGAGCTTACCCCAGCTATAGTTGTAGGAACCTCCGAAGGTCAGGTTGGTATTATCCGTGGTCCGGACGTCAAGTTTAGCTGAAACGTTCACGTCCTGGTTCCATGAGTTTCTTTTGGCGGCTATTTTTTCGAGGCCGTCTTTGGTCACGAAGTCACCGGCAAGGTAAGTTCCCTCGCCTCGTCCAGTCGGCAACACAGGGTAGTTTTCGATTTCTGAAAGAACGTCTTCCTTGGCATACCAGTAACCGATCTGCGAAGGACGGGGATCTTTCTGATAAGAATACTCACCGGCGATAAAATATCCGAGGAGCGCAGTGGTTTTCGTGGAGTCCCTTCCTTTGATCAGTGGTCCCTGCATGTTAAAGGCCAAAAGGTTATAGCCGAATTTATCGAGGAACTGTGAAGTCTGGCCTTCGAAGCCGAGACCGAATTCGCGGCTGGCACCTTTGGTAGAGATGGAGAGAACCCCTCCCGTAACGTCACCATACTGTGCCGGTGTACCTCCTGTGATAACGGTCACCTGCTCGATAGCTGCTTTGGGCACTGAGCTTGATCCACGAACGCGGACACCGTCAACATAGGTCACCGTACCATCTGAGCGTGAACCCCTGATGCTACCCATTTCGCCATCCTGAGAGAACACGCCGCCAACGGTTGTTGCGACCGACTCAGCGGAACGGCCGGGCATTTTCGAAATTTCGTCAGAGGTCATGGTTCCGCCCGAAGAGGTTTGATCCTTATCGATAAGAGGAACTTTGTAATCGACCACCTCAAAGGTTTCGATATTGATCATGGTTGATTCCATGGCCAGATCCTGAAAGGTAATCTGGTTGGCTACGATCACCACGTCCTTCACCATGATGGGTTTAAAACCCACGTAGGTGGCTTTCATGTCATACTTTCCGGGCGGTATGGGCTTGATGGTAAAGTTACCGTCGAAATCCGTCGTTGTTCCACCCGCTTGTTTCCCTCCCTGTTCAATGACGATATTGGCAAACGGAATCGGTTCGTTTGTCCCTTTATCGACGATCTTACCTTTGAGGGTTCCAGACTGTGAAAATGCCAACACACTCATTGTCAGCACCAATCCTGTTGTAAAGAGTAATTTTCGAAACATATTTGCTGGTTTAATGATTTGCCTGAAAATTAAGCTGCGTTTTGAAAATGGCGGTAAAGATAAAAACAATTAAATGAATTAACCAAAGATTTTTTTGCGGATTCAGAAGCCTTCTGATAAGTGTCTTATTCTAAGTAAATTCCCGCAAAATCCTCACTTACTGAATTTTAAAATCACGTTCTGAAAGGGAGGCCCAGCGCCCTGTGCCGGCTGGGTTCCCGGCGGCAGTCCTGAAGACCCTTAGCGGCAGCGGAGAGAGATGTTCCCCTGAAGGGGCAGATCTTTCCCCTGATACTGATTACCAGTCCCCTGCTCAGAGGAAGAGTGACAGGCGAAAGGATGTGCCAGATCAGGAGGTGCGAAATGAGTAAAAGACAAAACGTAAAAAAACTCTCCATGGGAAAATGGGTTTGAACGCCGAAATAAAAGTATAGTTGCCCGCTGAGAAACGCTCAGCAGAATCAGTTAACGGCAGAATCGGAACAGTTAACGGCGCTTACCCGGCATGCTGTGTAGCGGATCAGAGATTACTCAGGGTATTGATCACGAATTCCTTTTTCCTGCGCGACACGGGGACGAGGAAGCCGTCGGACATCTGAATATAGCCCCCGTCGTTTTTGAGGAAGCCTTTGATGTACTTGATGTTGACAAGGTGAGATTTATGAGGCCGGATGAAGTATTTGTCGCCCAGAAGTTCCTCGCTTTCTTTGAGGGTTTTAGAGATGAGCAGCTTTTTCCCGTCGGTGAAGAAGAAGCGGGTATAATAGTCATCCGATTCGCAACGGATGATATCGTCAACTTCCACGATGTGCATTTTTTCTGCTGTCGACAGAACGATTTTTTTGGGCTCGGCTTGCTGGTTCAGGTTCTCCAGCAGAGTCTGGATGTTAAGGCTGATCTGACTGTTATCCCTTTTCATACCGGCCTTTTTCACCGCGTTAATCAGGTCATCGGGGACAATAGGTTTGAGCAGGTAGTCCAGCGCACTGTATTTAATGGCCTTGATCGCATACTGATCGTAGGCCGTACAGAAGATCACGTCGAATTTGAAATTGCCAAGGTCTTCAAGAAGTCTGAAGCCGCTTCCATCCGGCATCTGAATATCCAGAAAAACGATATCCGGGGTATTGCTCCGGATGATCTCCAGTCCGCTTTCATACCCTTCGGCCTGCGCCACCACGGTTACATCGTGGCAGTAACGGCTCAGCAATCCGGCCAGGGTATCCCGTGAGGCTTTTTCGTCATCAACAATGATCGCTTTCAGCATAATATTTTGTTTGGGTTCAAATATCAGAAATAATTTACTCGGAAACGAAGTTCATGCAGATTTATTTTGTTCATGATTCCTGGTACATGATCATGATCTCTACCCTGGTCCCGCATGCTTTTCCCTGCTGGTCTTTCAGGTCGATAATGGTCACAGACATTTGCTCCTTGTTCTGTTTATTCAGCAGTTCGAGGCGTTTCTGGGTAATCAGCATTCCGCGTGATTTGTGGTGCAGGTCGGACCGCGCTTTGATCTCAGCAGCCTTTTCGCGGCCTATTCCATCATCTTCCACAATGCAGAGCAGGGCATTACCCGAAAGACGCATCTCAATCAGTATCCTTCCTCTTTCTTTCTTATTCAGTATCCCGTGCAGGATAGCATTTTCAATGTATGGCTGAACGATCATCGGGGGGATCTCCATGAAATCCGTATCGATCAGGGGATCGATCACAAACTCATAATCGAATTTATTGTTGAACCGCAGGCGTTCTATATCCAGATAAATATTCAATGCTTTCAGCTCATCTGTTATGGGAATGAAGGCCTGGTGTGAGTTTGAAAGAATAAGACGCATCAGTTGCGCAAACTTCGCCAGGTAATTGATTGCCTTATCCGTGTCGTTGGAAATGACGAAGCTCTGAATGGAATTCAGGGAATTGAAAATGAAGTGCGGATTGATCTGAAGTCTGAGTGCGGTTTGCTCCAGAGAAAACATTTGCTTCTCAATTTCAAGGATACGTTTCTCATCCTCGTGTTTGATTCTAATATTTCGCCATCTCATGTATATGATATACCACATGACGAAAACTATTATCAATATAGCCGGAATACGGAACCACCAGGTAGCCCACCATGCAGGAGAAATGATGATAACGACCTCCACCCCTTCTTCGTTCCAGACCCCGTCGCTGTTGGAACCCTTCACCTTAAAAGTATAGGTTCCGGGCGGGACATTGGTATACCCTGCAAAACGTTTGTATGCATCCGTATAATTCCAGTCCTTATCAAAATTTTCCATCATGAAAGCATAATGGTTTTTTGAAGGATTGGTATAATCAAGGGCCGAGAATTCAAAGGAGAAGAAGTTGTCGTAGTATGACAGGTTTATAGTATCGTTGTTTGAAATTTCAATCTGCTGTTCCTTATCAAAGATCCTGAAACCGGATATAACAACCGGGGGAATATATTTATTACTCATGACCTTTTCCGGGAAGAAGGCATTGAATCCGTTCATCCCGCCAAAGAACATTTCATCGGTAATTGGGTTATGATAGGCAGCGCCCAGGTTGAATTCATTGCTTTGTATACCGTCTTTGACATCATAATTGACAAAATCCTCATTCAGGGGATCAAAGCGACTTAATCCATAATTAGTTGATATCCACAACATCCCCCTTCTGTCTTCAAAGATGTCGTAGACCACGTTATTCGCCAGGCCATCTTTTTCGGTATAGGCCCAGAACATCCCCGTATTCCTGTTATAGCGGTTAAGCCCGCCCCCCATTGTTGCAATCCACAAAGTTCCGTCGCGGGCTTCATATACCGAGAAAACAAAGTCTGAGCTCAGGCTGTTGGGGTTATCCGGATCGTGGCGGTAGTGAAAGAATCTTCCTGTTTTAGGGTCATACACATTGAGCCCTTTGTAGGTGCACGCCCAGAGAAAACCTCCGCGGTCGATATACAGTGAAAGAATCGCATTGTCACTGATACTATACCTGTAATTAGGGGTATGTTTAAAAACGGTGAAGCTTGCTGTTGCGTAATCATAGCGGTTCAGGCCATCATCGGTGCCGATCCAGATATAGCCCGATTTGTCTTCCGTGATACACCATACGGTATTATTACTCAAACTTTTAGGATTCAGCGGATCATGATTAAAATGTCTGAAGCGCCCTGTTTCCATATTATACTGGTCAAGCCCCGATCCGAAAGTCCCCACCCAGTAATTGCCCCGGCTGTCTTTGAAAACCCTTCTGACCTGGTTCGACGACAAGGTGTTCTGCTTCCCTTCCTCCTTTTTCACGATCAGATTGGTTCCTGTCTCCCTGTCAATAATGTTGATCCCTTCTTCGGTGCCGACCACGAGCCGGCCGTCGGGCACCTGGAACAAACTCCACACAATGTTGTTATTTAATGAGTTCGGATCATCTTTGATGTGTTCAAAATGGTCGAACTTTTCCAGATTTTCGTTAATTTTATTGACCCCTTTCCATGCTGTGCCCACCCAGATGATGCCCGAACGGTCCTGGTACAATGAAGAAATATAATCATTACTGATTGAATAATTATCGTTGGAACTGTTCTGATACCTGATGAATCCGGCAATTGAAGTGTCATAGAGATTCAGGCCGCCCCCGTTGGTTCCGACCCACATATTGGAACGATGATCCTTCAGCAGTGCAAAAACCTGATTGTTGCTTAAACTATTGGGATCGCGCGGATTATTCAGGTAATGCCGGATACGCATCTGTCTGTAATTCAATACATCCAGGCCATTATCGGTGCCTATCCACAGGCGACCGCTGTCATCCAGTGTGAGACAGTTAACATGATCGTCTGACAAAGACAGGGCATCCCCCGAAACAGCATAAATATGTGTAACTATTCCGGTTTTCAGGTTCAGGATATTCAGTCCCTTATCGGTCCCGACGAAAAGATTGCCCTTTTTATCGGTAGATAAACAAAGGATGTTATTACTGCTTAGACTATTGGCATTATCCGGATCCAGAAAGAAACGTCGGAACAGGCCTGTTTTCGGGTCATATTTGTTCAGGCCGTTGCGTGTCCCTATCCAGATATTTCCCATACCGTCCTCGGTAATGCAGAGCACGGAGTCGGATGAAATGGTGGTCCTGTTTTCCTTAACATGCCACAGTTGCCTGAATTTCTGACTCTTCCGGTCAAACAGATTCAATCCTGTTTCTGTCCCTATCCACAGATTGTTTCGGCTGTCCTCAAAAATCGTGTTGACTGTCTGGTTGGAAATGAAGTTACCGGAGAGGTCCCCGGCGGATTTGTACACCCTGAAGCCGTATCCATCGTATTTATTCAGTCCATCCCAGGTTCCGAACCACATAAACCCCCGGTGGTCCTGCCAGATGCAGCGGACTGAATTCTGAGAGAGGCCTCTTTCGATCTTGAAATTCTCAGTCGAAAGGCGCTCAAACTTAATGTTGCTCTTATTTTGTGCTGTAAGCGGGATGTGTGCTGATAACAGGATGAGGCAGAAGGCCAGTAAAAATCCGGCATCCCGGATCAACTTCAGTGGGTTCCGGAGCACAGGGTATTCAAACTGATTTACCTTGACAGGCATAGAGGAGACATCATCCTTCCCTGCGCGGTGGTTTCTTTTTCTGTTTGGGTGCAAACCAGCGCTGCAGGAAGTTTGGTTTCTTGTTTTCTTTGTGTGCAATGCTTTTTTTCATGTTCTGCTTCATGGCCTTTCTGGTCTGCTTAGTCTGCATGGCGTAATGTCTTTCAAGGGCTTCCTCGTAAGCAGCCTGTGCCTCCAGATCACGGCGTTCCTGTTCTTTGGCCAGTTCTTTTCTTCTTTGTTTTTCCTGGCGCTTTGATATCTGGTATTTGCTGCAGCCATATGTCAAAGGCAGGCTCAGCAAAACCGCAAGGATCAATATTCGTGAAATGGGTTTGATCATTTTCATCAGGCTTGTCTGAAAACAGAGCGTTTCTTTTTGTGGGATTTTATGAATTCCGGCAGGCTAAGGTAAGGTTCATTTTCCAGATACGTTCGTTCAAACCGTTAAAAAATTAACGTGATGCGGTTAATAACAATACGATTGTTTGTACCTTCGTTATGTCGTAATGAATATACGGCCCTGTATGAAAGCCATAACGAAACTTATCCTGATAATATTACTCGGTTCGGCCATAATGACCGCTGGTTCATGCAAAGAAGACCCTTACGACGAGATTCCGGATGTATATGTGGACATGTGGCTTGATATCAGTTCTACCATGTACATTGAATTAACCGCGGTAGGAGGATGGGTGAACGTGACAGGCGGCTATAAAGGAATCACTGTGTACCGTGCATCAATGGATGAGTTCGTTGCCTTTGAACGGTGTTGCACTTACGACCCGCATACAGATTCAGCGAGGGTAGTCGTTGATGTTTCGGGCCTCTCGCTCACCTGCGGTTCATGCGGAAGCACTTTTCTGATACTGGACGGGAGTATCGTGAACGGACCGGCAAAAATACCACTGAAGCAATACCGTACATTTTTTAATGGGGATGATCTCCGAATCTACAATTAAGCATACTAAGTTATGAACATGAAATTGATTCTCAACCTGGTCCTGATGTCGCTGACGACAGGTGGCGCATGGGCCCAGGTACAGCCGTATGTCCGTTATCAGGATTACCCTTATGCGTTTGAGATGAAGAATTTTACCAAAACCGGGAATGAGGCAGGCAAAGGTGTGGGAGAAGAATATGACCTGAAATATCACCGTTTCAACTGGTACGTCGATCCGGACACCTGTTATATTGAAGGTAGTGTGACTTCATACTTTGTTCCGCAGACTGCTCCTTTCAGCCACGTCCGCTTTGAGTTATCTTCTCTTCTGAATGTTGATTCTGTCATTTATGAAGGTGCGCCAAAGGCCTTCCAGCATATGAACGACCTGCTTGATATTGACCTGGGGCAGGTGTTGCCTGTCGGGACTCTGGATTCACTGATCGTTTACTATCACGGGGCCCCGGGTGCAGGAACCGGTTTCGGTTCATTCATCAGGGATACGCACAATACGGTACCTGTTATCTGGACCTTGTCAGAGCCTTACGGTACCAAGGACTGGTGGCCCTGTAAAAACATACTGAGTGATAAAATTGATTCCATTGACATTTTTGTCAGAACCCCATCGGCTTACCGGGCAGCATCCAATGGGGTGCTGGTAAGTGAAATTAGCGCCGGCGCAGACAAGATCTACCATTGGAAACACCGCTATCCGATCGCCGCGTACCTGGTGGCGATTGCCGTAACCAATTATTCAGTTTACAGTGATGAAGTACCTTTGGGGACTGACACACTGGAAATGCTGAATTATGTATTTCCTGAGAACCTGGTGGATTTTCAGACCGGCACAGCCGCGCAGGTTGAAGTACTGCAATTGTTTGATTCCCTGTTTGGCCCCTACCCGTATCTGACTGAAAAATATGGCCATGCGCAATTCAAATGGGGAGGGGGTATGGAGCACCAGACCATGAGCTTTGTGGTCAACGCAGGCTTTGACCTGCTTGCGCATGAGATGGCACATCAGTGGTACGGGGACAAGGTCACCTGTGGAAGCTGGCAGGACATCTGGGTCAATGAAGGATTTGCAACCTATTGCCAGGGGCTCACTCTGGATTTCATGTTTAATGGTTATTGGTTCCCCTTTTGGTTGCGCGACCGTATCCAGAGTATTACCAGTCTGCCCGACGGCTCTGTTTTCTGCTACGACACTTCACAGGTAAGTCGTGTCTTTGACTGGCGTTTATCTTACCAGAAAGGAGCCATGGTGTTGCATATGCTTCGGTGGAAACTGGGCGATACGGCCTTTTTTGAGGGCATGAAGAATATTATTGCGGATCCTCAGCTTGCTTACGGATATGCCAAAACAGAGGACATACAGCATCAATTTGAGCTGGCCGGCGCGGTGAACCTTGATGAATTTTTCCAGGACTGGATCTTCAGGGAAGGGCACCCGGTTTATACCATCAATTGCACATTGATGCCCGACTCCACAGTACAGGTCAGCATCAGCCAGGCTCCGTCTCATGCATCGGTCAGCTTTTTTGAACTACCTGTTCCCCTGCGATTTAAAAATCAGTCCCGGGACTCCATCCTCGTTTTTGACCATACGTTTTCCGGGCAAGTTTTCACAGCATCTCCGGGATTTATGGCCGACAGCGTATTTTTTGACCCTGAAATGAAACTTTTAGCACTTCTTGATACCCTGATCGTGAGTCTTGGGATTGAAGAATCCCCCGTCAGCGGGCTGAAGCTATCGCCCAATCCCGCCGGGGACTGGCTGCAACTCAGCTCAGATCAGGAACTCTACGGAGAGCTGATCATTGCTGATATGAGCGGAAGAATTTGTATCAAAAATCAGCTTCTGGGAAATAAATACCTCAATATCAATATATCCGAACTCTCCCAGGGAACATATATCATTAAAATCCCTTATCCGGGCAATATTATTTCTTCCCGTTTCGTTAAAAACTGATTCCGTTCCGTACCGGCTCTTAACTTAAATGCAATGAAATAAGGCATTTAAGCCAATCAAGTCAATTTATTTGTCAAAAGGCTGGACTTTCGGTTTCGCTTGATGTATCTTTGCACATAAAAAGAAAACAAAATCAGAATAATAAACTGTAAATCATGAAATTATCCGAATTCAGGTTTCATCTCCCTTCTGAACTGGTCGCCGAGAAACCCCCGAAAGAAAGAGATGAATCCCGTTTAATGATTGTTGACAGAGCGAGACAAACCATTGAACATAAGATCTTTAGAGACGTCCTGCAGTATTTCAGCGATGGGGATGTTATGATCATGAATAATACTAAGGTATTCCCTGCGCGTTTATACGGACGAAAAGAAAAGACCGGAGCCAAAATAGAGGTGTTTTTACTCAGGGAATTGAACCAGGAAACCCGGCTCTGGGATGTACTGGTTGACCCTGCGCGTAAAATCCGCATAGGCAATAAGTTATACTTTGGTGATGACGACAGTCTTGTAGCTGAGGTAATTGACAATACCACCAGCCGTGGCAGAACCCTCAGGTTCCTTTTCGATGGACCATACGATGAATTCAAGAGCATAATTGAAGGTTTGGGCGACACCCCCCTGCCCAAGATCATCAAGAGGACTCCGAATGCGGAAGATAAGGTGAGGTACCAGACCATATATGCCAAACATGAGGGTGCTGTTGCTGCGCCGACCGCAGGTTTGCATTTCAGCCGGGAACTCATGAAAAGACTTGAGTTACAAGGCGTTAATTTTGCCATGATTACACTTCACACAGGTCTTGGGAATTTCCGGAGCATCGATGTTGAGGATCTGAGTAAACACAAATGTGATTCAGAGCAGGTTTTCATCAAAGAAAAAGCCTGTGGTACGGTCAACCAGGCCAAGGACAACAAGAAAAGGGTCTGTGCGGTCGGAACCACGGTGATGAAGGCGATTGAATCATCGGTTGCCATTTCGGGGCATCTGAAACCATATGAAGGCTGGACGAACAAGTTCATTTTTCCTCCTTATGAATTCAGTGTGGCCAACAGCATGATCACCAATTTTCACCTGCCGCAATCCCTGATGATGATCATGGTTTGCGCCTTCGGCGGTTATGATCTGATGATGAAGGCATACAAAGAGGCTGTCAGCCATAAGTATAAGTTTTTCACTTATGGTGACGCTATGCTGATCATCTGAGAAGGGAGAGCTCACCCAATCAGCCCCGGCTGACAAGGGAATCACGGGGATACACCCCAGGGCAGGTCCTGTATCCGTATTCTTCCGCATGAGGCGGGATTGTTCAACTAAGAATTTTATTTCACTGCGTTCATAAAATTCTGGTTTCACGAATGAAAAGATACCTGATTTTGGTTGCAGGCGGCAAAGGCGAACGCATGAGAGATGCGGTTCCCAAGCAGTTCATGGAAGTTTGCGGCAAGCCCCTGATCATGCATACCCTGGATGCTTTCAGTAAAAGTGGTTTGGATCCGGAGATAATCCTCGTACTTCCTGAACAACATTTTGAGAACTGGAAATCGCTGTGCTCCAGGCACCATTTTGATTTGCCACATCAGATTGCCGGGGGTGGTCCGACGCGCTTCCATTCGGTAAAAAGCGGGCTGAAGCTTGTGTGTTCCGATCCCTGCCTGGTGGCCATTCATGATGCTGTGCGTCCTCTGGTTTCACCTGAACTGATCCGCAGAGTATATGCTGATGCAGAATTACATGGTAATGCTGTCCCGTGCATTTCGGTTCAGGAATCCCTCAGGGAGCGTTCAGGCACCATCAGTCGTCCTGTGAAACGTGAACATTTTGTGATTGTTCAGACCCCACAATGTTTCCGAGGGGATCTCATTCGTCGTGCGTATCTTCAGACCTATCGTGAGGAGTTTACGGATGATGCCGGAGTATTCGAAAGTGACGGGGGGCAGATCAGGCTTGTTGCCGGTGAAGTTCATAATATTAAAATCACCACGCCTCCTGACCTGCAGTTGTTTGAGTTATTGCTCAAAGCCTGACGAGCGGGCGTTTTTATACTTTCTTTCTTTCCAACGAAAGCCCCCGGTAAGTCCCCCCAGCGACATCCACACCACATAAAAAGGGTAAATCAGTTCCATGAGGAGGAACAATCGCATCAGCGGTCTGCAGCCTGCGTAATGGCTGGCTTTACGCATCAGGGGATAATCGCCCAGGCATTTCATAAGCCACAGAAGCGGTAGCAGGATCAGCAGTGCGGGATGCGCAAGGGCGGCAAGGGGAGAGATCAGGAGGATGAAATTGTAAAATAAAACGATCAGTGCGGTGACCATTACCGCAGCATCACGATAGCCCGGGGCTTTGGAGACCCAACGGAAGCGCTGCTGAATGAATTCACTCAGGGAATCAGACGGGTGTGTACTGACCATAGCAGACGGGTTTGTAACAAAGGTGACTGCTGAAGGGCCATTGTTCTGCATGACGGAGAATAGCATAAAAACATCGTCACCGGAAACATATTCTTTTCCGGTCCTGTTTTGCCTGCTGCTGATCCACGCCTCGCGGATGAAGGCCAAATTGGCTCCATTGGCCATAATGGGGTGCCTGTTCCCGACTGAGGCTGCGGTACTGGCCATGAGGCTCAGGAATTCAAGCGCCTGCAGTTTTTCAAAAAGCCTGTTACCATAGCCGATTCTGACAGGACCCAGAATCAACACACTTCCTGTCCGCATGAAATGCAACCTGATGGTGTTGAGCCATTCCTTTGACGGTATAACATCCGCATCTGTGCAAACAATCAATTGTCCCCCTGCCTGCCTGATACCCGCGGCCAGGGCATCCTTTTTTGAGCCCTCCCCTTCCCCGAGTCGCAGAAGAGTAATGGAAATATCCGGGTTCTCAGCAGCGAATGTCTGGATCATTTGTGTTCCTTGATCTGCGGAACCATCATCCACCATGATCAGTTCGAAACAATCCCGGGAAAGTGTCTGGGCGTTCAGGGCGTTCAGAAGTGCCGGAATCACCTTTTCCTCATTCCTGAAGGGGATAATCACTGAAACATAAGGAGGGGCAGTGCGCACTTCTGAATGATTCCGGGCCGACATCAGCTTCATCCACCCCAGGTAGAGGTAGAGCATCAGGGCCAGGTAAAGGATCAGGGCGAATGCACAAATAATGAGTATTGTGATTGACAAGGGACTCATTGATTGCGGAAGAATTTAAGCCTTACAACGAAAACGGCACCGATGAGGGCGGGTATCACAAGATTGATGATCCAGATCATCATGCTGGCCAGGACACTCATCGTATTCACTGAGTCGACCAACAGATACTGATCTGCATAGTAAATGCCGAAGAAAAAGGTGGCCAGGGATCCCCTGACACCGAGTTCCGAAAGGGCAATTGTGGGCACTGCTGACATGCAGAGATAGATTGAAGATATGATAATCATTCCGTCAATCAGCGGGACAGGTATTCCGAATACCCTGAAAAGCAGATACAACTGCAGTGAAAAAACCACGTAGCGCGAAATACTGAGTGCCAACACATATAAGAGTTCTTTCAGGGTATATGTTCTGAACACCTCAAGGTGCTCCCTGAGTTTGATCCAGCGTTTCAGGGTGAATCTCTTCAGCAGGGGTTCAAGCAGGTGGATATTGAAGAAGAAGACCAGGAGCAGGATATTCATCAGCACGATAACGACCACGAGCGACCAGAATAAAAGTGGCGGAACGTAATCTTCCCAAGGGATTTGCCGTAGGGTGAATAAGATCAAGCCGGCTGAGCCTGCCATCACGGTCACAAGGAATTGGCTGATACTTCCGATCACGGTCATAAAGCTTGCCTTCCAGGGGTTTGTCTGATCAAGGATGAAGACCCGTCCGACATACTCTCCGATTCGGTTTGGGGTAAAGGTACTGACGGTAACCCCGGCCCAGACTGCCTGAAGCGCCTTCAGGAAAGTGATCTTCTCTGATTTCCGGATCAGGTATCGCCATTTCAGGGCTTCGATGGACCAGTTGAGCAGCATCATCAGAACGACAAGTCCTATCCACAGGCTTACCTCTTGCTGCTGGAGGAATTCCGGTAGCTTAAAAAAACTCTCCTCCCATCCTTCCTTTACGCTTAACTGATGGTAGATATACCAGAAAGACAGCAGGAGGATGATGATTTTGACCAGTGCGTTGAGTAGTTTATGTACCTTTGATCGTTTCATCATAATTTTTATGGCGCAAACTGACCGCATCATACTGGGCATTGACCCGGGCACCAACATCCTGGGTTACGGCCTTATACACCAGCAGGGGAACGGCATCAGGCTGCTGGCCATGGATGTGTTACGGCTGGAAAAGGAGGGCGATCAGGGCCTAAAATTAAAAAAGATATTTGAGACCATAGTTTCACTTATTGAAAAATACCATCCTGATGAACTGGCCATTGAGGCGCCCTTTTTCGGAAAGAATGTGCAATCGATGCTGAAGCTGGGCAGGGCGCAGGGTGTGGCCATGGCGGCCGCTTTGTCGAAGAGCCTGCCGATCTTCGAATATGAGCCCAGGCGGATCAAGCAGTCGGTAACCGGAAAAGGGAGCGCATCCAAAGAGCAGGTAGCGGCCATGCTGATACGCATACTTTGTTTCACTGAGATGCCCCACTACCTGGATGCGACTGATGCGGTCGCAGTCGCGGTCTGTCACTATTTTCAGAGAGGTCAGCCCGGGGGTGAGGTCAGGGGGAGCAGTTGGAAAAAGTTCATCTCGGAACACCCGGGCCGGGTAAAGGGTTAAATCACTTCTACCGATTCCGCCAGGATCCATCCCATATTCCCGTTGGCAATACGGATCTCGTACCAATCCCCGATGCGGTCGCGGATCTCTACACGTGTACCCTCATGAATAACAAATACGTCGGTACTTTTCTCATCGGGGGAGCTTTTCACGTGCAGGGTCGGAACAAATACTACCGCCCCTTTACGGCCTGATTCGTCATGATACCTTGAACAGGCCAGGAAATTCGAGAGTATGAAGGTCAGCATGAACAGAAGTCCTAAAGAAAATACTGTTTTTCTGAGCGACACCTTTCTCAGACTCAGAAAGAGGGCGAGACACAGCATCAGGAATAGCAGTGACAACAGAACCAGGACGGCCCATGAATCGGCATTCATCCAATGGCTCACCGTCCGGTATGCTCTGGTGTAGAACGGAGCCGGCACCTCATCAATCTTATCAATGATACGCGACCGTGCAACTTTCAGATTGAAACCGGCATCCTCATCGCCCGGTCGCAATTTCAGCGATCTTTCATAGTAGAGTATGGCCGATGCCATGTCGCCGGCTTTATAACAGGCATTCCCGAGATTATAATACAATGCCGGGGACTCCAGTCCTTCCGACAATATCTTTTTGTAATAAATCACGGACTGGTTGTAGTCGCCTGAACGGTATGCATTCGCGGCGCTGTCGGCCCAGATTTCGGGCCTGTTCTCTGCACTCACAAGTACAGGGAGCAACAACAATCCGGCGATCAGCAGCATTCTTTCTTTCATCGTATCAGCGTTTCACTCCGCTTTCCATACGGGTTATTATTGATACAGCCTTGTTATACAGTTCCTGGCGTGCGGTTTCGGGCCTCACCGGAGCGAACCTTGCGTATTCACAATCATTCAGTGTTTCGGTCAGCGCATCCAGCAGTTCCTGCGGGATATTCTTTCCGGTCAGGATTTCCCTGGCATTATCCAATGAGAGTTCAGAAAGCGGGATGTTGAATTTATCAGCGACATAGCCCCATAATGCCCTTGCAACGGAGAGGTAAAACAGATCAGCATCTCCTGATTGCAAACATTTCTGTGCCTCTTTCAGTCTTTTACCTGCCAGTCTGCGCGCTCTCAGATTCCGCATCAGGCCCGCATCACTGCTGATCTTCAGTTTTCTGCGCCAGACCACGGCATAAACAACAAACAGCACAGGAATCAGGACCATCAGCATATAATACCACGGACTGTTAAAGAAATGCCAGCCGAGCCTCTGCAGGGGCAGGACACTCTGGTTCATATAGCGTATATCCGTATTAATCAGTTCAACCTCGCTCTGCTGCTGCCCTGAAACCATGGCTGATCCTCCCTGACCCCGGGCGATCACAAATTCCATAGCAGGAAGTTCAATGGTTTTATATGTAGCGGACTTGATATCGAAGAAGCTGAATTTCAGAGGATTTATAGAAAAGGTGCCGGCTTCGCGCGGGATGATGAGGTATTCCCATGTTCTCGAGCCGCTGAGCTGGCCGGAGGCGATGCTGATCTGATCGTCGATCTGAGGATCATAAACTTCAAACCCTGAGGGGAAATCCGGTTGCGGCATTTCTATCAGACTAATGTTACCCGCACCTGTTACGGTATATCGTAAGGTGATGGCCTCATTTTGTTTTGCCTCGTAACGGTCTGCTTCAGCAGAAAAGCGGAAGCTGCCAACCGCACCCGAGTATGGTGTTGGTTTCCCGTTCTCAGGAAGCGGGGCGATATTCACTGTTACAGGTTTGCTCCTGAGCACCTTTTTTACATTCTGCAAACTGGTGAATGAATTCCTGAAAAAGGGATCATTGAAAAAAGGATCATTGAAGAACTTGTCGAAAACAGATCCTGCTCCCTGAACCTGAACCTGAGCAATGCATTCAACTTCGAGCGGGTCTATGGTGAGCTTACCGCTCTTCTGTGCGAACAGGGCCACTTTCCTGATTTCAGCAACGGTGTATTTACTTCCGTTAAAGGTTTCAGTGTATTGCTTCGGATTGGAATTCGCATCCATCAGGTCATGGGTCCAGAAACCGCTGAAACTGGAAAGTTTGTTGATGGCATACTGGGTGACCGGTATCCTCGTATAAATTTTATAGGTCAGTGTGATCTGTTCGCCCTGACGGGCAGAGGATTTATCTACCGAAGCCCGGATAAACAGATCATCCGCTGAAGTTCCGTCGCCACCACCCTGCGATTTTTGTTGTTGTTGTTGCTGCTGTGAAGATGATGCCTGAACAACCTCGATATTCAAAGTGGGAGATGTGATCCATTGCCCGCCGGTTTTCACTTTGGCCGGACCAATGGTGAAACTGCCGGTAGCTGTCGGTGCCAGGGTGTAGATCCACTTTTCCTCACCATTTCCACTCTGTACTACTTGTCCGTTCACAATAACGGTCATCCCTCCTCCGGAACTTTTTTGAGTGCCTCTGACTGAGAAACCGGCAAATGAAGGGGCTGTGAAGGATTCGGCACTTCCGCCGCTCAGACTGTAAGTGACCTGAAATGTATTGTTGAGGGCTACTTTGGATGATGAGGAAACGGCCGAAAGTTTTGCCTGTCCATGAACCCCGGTGATCCCGAAGACAAGCAAGGCCAGCTGGATGAAGCACGCGGTAAAAAAGTGTACTTTTCCTTTTATCCGTCTCATTTTACCAGTCCTTTTCGGGTTGCTGAAGCATATTTTTCTCTTCCTTTTTCAAATCTTCGAGCGTCTTCTTCTCTTTGTTGCGCAAGGCGTTCAGCATGCGTTCGGCATCCTCCTTCGAGATCTGCTGTTGCTGTTGCTGTTGCTGCTGGTTCTGGTTCTGGCCCTGATTCTGCTGCTGCTGCTGCTGCTGCTGTTGCTGTTGCTGCTGTTGCTGCTGTTGTTGCTGTTGTTGCTGTTGTTGCTGTTGTTGCTGCTGCCTGAGTTTCTTTTTTGCATACTCCAGATTATACTTGGTATCCTGGTCCTTCGGGCGGATCCGGAGCGCGTTTTTATAGGCATCAATGCTTTCCTGGTACTTTTGCTGTTGCAGGAGTACATTGCCGAGATTATGGTATGATTGCGCTACGACCTCAGGATCCAGACCTTCGGTAGCAGCGAGCTTCTGAAAGCAGGTTGCGGCTTCATCGTATTTCTTCTGACGGTATAAGGCATCGCCCAGGTTGAATACTCCTTTATAGAGTTCACTGTTGTGCTCAAGTGCTTTACGATAGCGCTTTTCAGCATCTTCAAAGTTACCGTTGAAATAACTGGAATTGCCCTGTCGCAGGTTCTTTATGTCCTGCTGGGCCTCTGACAGGAGGGGACAGATCAGGGTCAGAATGGCTGTCAGCAAAAAGCCTGGAACAGCACCCGTCAACATGGTCTTAAGAGTGGTTCTTCCTGAGTACATATTCTGAAGCCGGTTTTGAAAACATCTGAATATTTCGTGTCAAAGCTGTTTTACGTTCAAAAATAAGAAATTCCGCCAGGAGGAGCAGGAGTCCCAGACCGATGAGCCAGGGATAGAGGTTCTCATATTCAGCGTACGAAAGTGCTTCATACTCTGCCTTCTCCTGTTTTCCGATTTCCCGGTATATTTTGTCGAGACCCGCATCAGCCGTTCCTGCGCGGGTGTACGTCCCTCTTCCAGTGGCAGCAATCTGCTTCAGCATTTCTTCGTTGAGACGTGAAACCACAGTGCTGCCGTCAGCCGCTTTTTTATACTCCATGCCTTTTTCTCCCTGCACCGGAACGGGAGCACCTTCCGGAGAGCCCATTCCTACCGTGAAGATGATAACCCCCTTTTGGGCAACATTCCGGGCTGCTGCCATGGCATCGTCTTCATGGTTCTCACCGTCGGAGATCAGGATAACGAACTTTTTTGTCTTACTCTTGTAGTTGAAAGACTCTCCGGCCAGCTCCAGGGCCGCGCCTATGGCTGTTCCCTGTATTCCTATGATGTCGGTTGATATATTCTGAAGGTAGAGTTTCGCTCCGGCATAGTCCGGCGTTAACGGCAACTGGGTCACCGCCCGCCCTGCAAAAACCACGATCCCGAGCTGATCGTTCTCAAAGCGGTCGATCAGTTTTTCTATCGCCATTTTTGCCCTTTCCAGTCTGTCGGGTCTGATATCACGGGCCCGCATAGAGTTGGAAATATCAAGGCAGATCACAATATCGGAGCCCTTCTTTTTAACCTTCTCCAGTTTCTTTCCAAAGCGGGGATTGGTCATTCCCAGAAGGATGAAGAAGCAGGCCAGAAGCAACAGCATCAGTTTAAGATGGCGCCTTGTGGCGGATTCATCCGGCATCAGCTGCTTCAACAGGTCCTGGTCCCCGAAGCGGGCCAGGACTCTCCTCCTGCGCCTTGCCAGCAGCCACCATACGAGCAGCAGAACAGGCAATGCTGTCATGGCGAAAAACATATGCGGATACTGAAACTCCATATATTTACGGAATCCTTCTAACTATTATATTTTTAAATATAAACTCGAATAATATCATCAGAGCGGCGGCGATGACAAATATCAGGAACTCCGGTTTCCCTTTACTGAAGCGCGTTACATCGATCTTCGATTTCTCCATCCGGTCAATTTCACGGTAAATCTCCTCCAGTTTCTCTTTGCTGGTTGCCCTGAAATAGCGACCGCCAGTGGTTTCTGCGATGTTCGAGAGCAGGTTTTCATCGATCTGGACTTCCATCTGCTGATACTGCACACCGAAAGGGGTCTGGAAAGGATAGGGTGCTGTACCCTTTGAACCGACACCGATGGTATATACGCGGACGCCGAATTTGCGTGCGATTTCTGCGGCGGTCAGGGGATCAAGGGAACCGGTATTGTTGACGCCATCGGTCAGCAGTATGACCACTTTGCTGATGGCTTCACTTTTCATCAGGTGGTACACGGCCAGTCCCAGACCATCACCGATCGCTGTGCCATCGGTGACCATTCCGCTTTTCACCTGTGCATAAAGAGATTTCAGTCTGTTGTGATCGATGGTCAGCGGGCACTGCAGGAAGGACTCGGCGCTGAAGATGATCAGCCCGATGCGGTCATCAGGGCGCCCGTCGATAAACTGCATGGCCACTTCACGTGAAGCGCTGAGACGATTGGGTTTAAAATCCTCTGCCAGCATACTGCCGGAAATATCTGAAGCCAGCAGGATGTCGATGCCTTCCACGGTGACATCCTGTCGCTCGATGCGGGATTCAGGCTGTGTGAGTGCCATCACGATAAACGCTACAGCCATCATTCGGAAGGCGAAAGGCCAGTGGATCAGTCGCTGCCTGAAAGTGACCGGCATTTTGAGGAAGCCCGGGGATGAGGACAATCCGATACTTGCTGATGATTTGCGGTACCACAGTATATAAAGCACAATCAGGACAGGGACCAGCAGCAAAAGCAGCAGGAAAGCGGGATAAACGATATGGTAAGGTCCGATGATCATTTTGTGATGTCTTCTTCAGACATTTTTACTTCCTTTTCATTTCCCTCGGCAGCGGTGGGTTCAGCAGGAGCTGTCAGTTCAACAAAACTCCGGGCTGCCCTCATGGACTGGTCATGCTCATCAGGCAGGGGCTGGAAGCGGGCAAACTTTACCATGTCGGCCAGTTGAAGAATCAGCCTCATCAGTTCTGCAGCTTCTTTGCTGATTTCCGGAATATCTGCCACGTGATCCAGAACTTCGCCTGTTGTCATTTCCGGCGCCTGGAGATTGAAACGGTCCCAAAGGTAAAGGCGGATGATATCGCTCAGTTCTGAATGATACTCCTTGACCTTCCCCTGCTGCCACCAGCGTTTTCCGCGGAGTGCTTCCAATGCTTTCAGGGCTTTGATATGTGCCGGCAGATCCGGTTTGGCGAAAGCGCCGAAAACAGGTTTCTTTTTCCGTTTACGGATGATGATATAAATCACCCCGAGCATGAGAAGGAGTACACCGGCACCACCCAGTATCCAGGGCAGCATCTCGCGCCAGGTCATGGGGATGCCCAGAGGATCTTTGATGTCCCTGATGGCCTGAGCCGTATCTACCACAGGAACGTTGACCATTAAACCGATGGTCCGGGTATACTCAGTAATGGTTTGGGTATCTCCCCTGCGCGTAAAACCGAAAGGAATAGAAGGAATCTCAAAATAGCCACTATCGAAACACGTCAGGGTAAGTACCTGGTGAAACTTCAGCATTCCGTCCCGCTGTCCCGGCAGGGTGTCCAGAGGGCTCAGCCTGATCATTTCAAGATTGGCCGTAAGCGTATCCCCGAATACCGGCCATTTCACGGTATACGCATCAGGAAACTCCGCGCTGAGTGAGAGCTTCACGTGATCTCCGATCATGATACTGTTGCTGTCGATCCGGGCATCCAGCCTGATCTGCTGCGCACTTGCAGCGCCTGTGCCCATCAGCAGGATCAGCAGACTCATATGTTTTATCACACCTCTCATGTTCATCTCCGTGATTCTCTTTTCCTGAAAAGTTTGAGCAAGGGTTTAATATAATCCTCACCTGTTTGTATTTCTGCCAGATCCACTCCGTTCTTCCGGAAGAGGTCCTGGATTTTCTTCTCAAACATTTTCCACCTGTACTTATAGGTTGACCTGACCTCAGCAGAAGCGGTATCCATGTATGCCTCCTCTCCGGTTTCCTGGTCCCTCACGCGCAGCAGGCCTGCAGCCGGTAATTCTCCCTCCCTTGGATCGCTGATCCTGATGCCCACAAGGTCGTGCTTGCGGGCGGCTATACGCAATGAATCCCCGAAACCCTCGTCGACGAAATCGCTGATCAGAAATGCAGTGCATCTTTTGCGAAGGGCATTGACCAGGAAAACGAGGGGTTGACTGAGCCGGGTAGCCGCCCCTTCCGGCCGGAAAGTCAGCAGTTCCCTGATGATCCGCAGGATGTGGGTTTGACCTTTCTTTGGGGGAATAAACTTCTCCACGCGATCGGTAAAGAATATGACCCCCACTTTATCATTGTTCTGAATGGCGCTGAAGGCCAACACAGCCGATATCTCTGTGAGCAGACCGCGTTTCATCTGCGCACGCGTGCCAAAATCGTTGCTCCTGCTCAGGTC
>CALGYY010000273.1 GCA_937934705.1 uncultured Bacteroidota bacterium | reverse complement strand
GTGGATGTGGTCACCACCCCTTACAATCTGCATATTCAGACGACCGTCAGTACCGGTATTGAAAGTGGTGGTGCACAGGTGAGTACACCCATTGCTGTTACCGATGATTACGAAAATGATATCCGTTACGGTGAGGCAGGTTATAGTGGCAGTGGCAGTGCTCCTGACATCGGTGCCGACGAATTCAACGGTATCCCTTCCTATACCTGTGCTGCCCCGAATCCCGGGAACACCCTGGCATCCGATAACCCCGTTTGTGAAAATCAGGAAATCACCCTTTCACTGCAGAATGCCACAGCAGGTACCGGTGTTTCATATCAGTGGCAGAGTTCAGCAGATGGTATGTCGTTCAGTGATATTGCAGGTGAAACATCGAGTACCTACACTTTCATTCCAACGGACTCTATTTGGTATCAGTGCATAGTGGTTTGTCAGAACGGACCCACAGCTGACACTTCTGCCCCGCTGCAGATTGACTTTGCAAATTATGTGACCGCAATTGCCGGAGGAAGCCGCTGCGGAACCGGCACTGTGGATATTTCAGCCAGCGGAAGCGCCGGTTCTACCATCTATTGGTACGATGTGCCTTCAGGTGGCTTACCTATCGGCAGCGGATCTCCTTTTACAACACCTTCCATTGCCGCAACCACCAATTTCTATGCTTCAGCACACAGTGGTTATCTCCTTGAAACCGGAGGAAAGACAACCCTCGGAACAACTTCAGGTTCGGCTTTGACCAATTACGGTTTAATCTTCGATGCGCTGTCAGACTTCTATATTACCAGTGTGGATGTTTATCCCTCAACCACTGCCGGCACTATGAACATCAGCGTTTTCAACAGCAGCTCCCAACGCATCGCCGGCCCCATTGATGTGGCTTTCCCTGCCGGCGACGGAACAACACCCTTCCGGGCCTTCCTCAACCTATATGTACCGGCCGGAACAGGTCATCGTATTCTGATCACCTCACGCACAGGCGGAAATCTCATCAGGGAATCTTCCGGAGTGACTTTCCCGATCAACTCCCCGACGCTGATGAACATTACTGCTGCCGCAACTTCAATGTCAGGATCCTCCCCCTCCTCCTATAACTGGTTCTACAACATACAGATCACTGCTGGCTGTGCTTCTGAAAGGAGGATTGCAACAGCAACAGTTACCCCCCCTCCTGCTCTTACCATCAGCAGCGATCAGACCGTCTGCAACAACGCGGTAGCAAGCCTTACTGTAACCTCCGTAATAGCAGATTTCGACACCTACACATGGTCGCCTGTGACCGACCTGTTTACTGACATGGCATGTACAGTTCCTTACGTCGGAGGCCAGAGTGCAACAACGGTCTATGTAAAATCCAATTTGGCCGGCACGGTAACCTATACCTGTACCGCCACTGATACCATTTCTCTGTGTGCCAACACGGCTGAAGCCGATATCACTACGTTACCAGCTGCACCAGTTGTTACAGCAAGCCCTGACGAGCTCTGCATGACGGGCATCTCTGTTCTCACCGTGAGTCCGGCTTCAGGTTATGGTGCTGCCACCTTCCAGTGGCAGAGTTCGAATGACAGCCTCACGTTCACAGATATCCCCGGGGCGACCAGCCTGAATGACACAACGGCTCTGCTCAATAGTACAACCTTCTATATTCTTGTCGTGAAAGACGGAAGCGGCATTACCTGCACCCAGTCACCCGCTAAAGTAAACGTGCTTGTTCCCTCTCTTGCCGGGACGAGCCCCGGAACCCGTTGCGGAATTGGAACAGTAACACTTGGCGCTACAGCGGCCGGTATTGAGAACCTTAGCTGGTACAATGTCCCCTCTGGTGGAGCGATACTGGGAACAGGATCTTCTTTTGTGACCCCTGTGATTTCAGACACCACTAATTTCTACGTCCAGCCAGCATTCGGAACACCGGCTGAGGACGCAGGAAGACTTGCTCCAGGTGGAGGAAGTGGCGCCAACCTGACAACGTACGGACAGGATTTTACGATTACTGAAGGTTTATTGCTGAATTCCGTTAATGTCCATTCAACAACCGGAACTTCTATCACCATCTCCCTTTACAGCAGTGGCGGAGCCAGCCAGTTACAAACTACCGGCCCGGTCGGTGTTCCTGCCGGTGTTGAATCTACAGTTAATCTTGGGTGGTATCTGTATCCAGGAACTTACCGTCTGATGGCAAACGGCATGACGGGGAGTTTCATCCGCGAAAATTCCGGAGTGACCTATCCCATTGCCCTTTCAACAGTGGGCCAGATCAATGGATTTGTTTCTTCTGTCACCGGTTCTGTGACCACATCAGCCAGTTACTATTTCATGTATAAATGGAACATGACCGTGGGCTGCATTGGTAACCGCGTTCTGGTGCCTGCATATGTGACCACACCTCCGGCAATTACTGCTCTCGCCTCACCCGCTGACGTTTGCAACGGAAGCAACACTACGCTAAGCGTGACCAGCCCCAATGATCCCAATTACAATTACCTCTGGATGCCGGGTAACCTGAGCGGTGCCAGCCAGATCATTACACCGGGTGCGACCACAACCTATAATGTTACGGCTACGGATGCCTCCGGTGGTGTTAACGATGGCTGTGTAAATTCAGCTTCGGTCACTGTTACGGTACATCCGGTCCCGGGAGCGGTGACCATTACTCCTGCTTCGGCTACGATCTGCTCAGGTGATGTGCAGATGCTGACAGCCTCCGGTGGAGAAATTTCAGGCACCATTACTTTGGGCAGTGCACAAAGCACAAGCGTGGGGAGTTCAAGCTCATCTACGCTGGGTCCCAACCCCATGCAGAACTATTATGGCGGAAGCAAACAGCAGATGATCTATACAGCCGCTGAATTGGTAGCCGCTGGAATTTTTGCAGGTTCTTCAATCGGAAGCGTTAGTATTAATTTACCTGCAGCCGATCCTGCTTACGATTTGCAGGGATTCACAGTAAAAATGGGCCACACCACAGAAACGGCTTACTCCGGAACCAGCGCATGGATCACCAGCGGCCTTGTTACTGTAAGAAATACTGCAAATTATACTCCTGTAGTCGGTTTAAACACCATTGCACTGGATGTTCCCTTCAACTGGGATGGAACCAGTAACATCGTGCTGGAGTTCGCATACAGTAATAACAATGCAGGAACAGCAGGTACAACAAATACATCGACTTACTCCTCCACACCCTTCGTCAGCACCTTGTTCTACAGGGCCGACAGCCAGACACCGGCAAGCGTTATCGGCTACACAGGAGCAGCAAACTGGAGTTACAGCGCCAGAACTGATGTCACTTTCGGCATTTTTGTACCTACAACCATGATATGGTCTCCGACCACAGGTCTCTATACCGATGCAGGAGCAACCATTGCCTACGCAGGAACTGACCTGAATACTGTTTATGCCAAACCCAACACAAGCACTACTTACACCGCAACGGGCGGCAGCGCATTCTGCACCGAAACCGATAATGTCAGCATCACGGTTGACGATCTGCAAATCACCGGTGTGTCGTATACTCCGATCACTTGCTACAATGCCAATAATGGCAGTATTACCATCACTGCTTCGGGTGGCATTGGCGCCATCGAATACAGCATCGATAACGGCGGCACATGGAACGCAGGCAATATTTTCAGTGGCCTTGCACCGGGTTCTTACAGTATCAGGATTCGCGATACCCACCCCTGCGAGGTGATCTACAGCATGAACCCCATTGTTCTCAGCAACCCTGCTGATCTGGTCATTGATACGGTGATTTCCACCGATGTCACCAGCTGCAGCCTCAGTGACGGCACCA
>CALGYY010000272.1 GCA_937934705.1 uncultured Bacteroidota bacterium | reverse complement strand
GAGATAAAGGAATGTGACTGGAGTTCAGACGTGTGCTCTTCCGATCTTTTCGGTGCCTGATGGCTGATATCTATGCCGACTTCGTTCATCACCTCTACCGCATTAGGATTCACCCTCTGTTCAGCACGGGTACCAGCCGATTGAATCAACCAATCAGGCCTGAGCTGTTTCAGGAAACCTTCAGCCATCTGACTCCTGCAGGTATTCCCGGTACAGATCACAAGTATTTTCATTTGCCTTCCTTTTTTTTGTTTTTCATTGACTTCCAGAAAACTTTGGTGTATCTGGCTGCCTTTTTCATGCGGTCTTTGTCAATCTGATAGATAACGTGGCTTCCGTGCTGCGAACGCCTGATCAAACCTGCCCCGGCCAGTTCATTAAGATGCTGGTTCACGGTTGACCGGCCGAGTGGGATCGCTGCAGCCAACTCACCTGAGTGACACTCCCCTTTTTGTCCAAGGATTTCAAGAATTAATATTCTTGCCGGATGTCCCAGCAATCTGAAAATTTCTGCAGTCTCCTGTTGTGATTCCGAGAACAGCGTTTTTTTGGAGCTGACCATATCGTGTTGAATCAGGGTTTTAAGGCTTCAGTAATCTTGGTACTCAATTCACTCATGAAAATTTCCGGAGCCCCTGCTTTCTGAAAAGCCCATCCGGTAATATCTTCCGAAGACTCCTTTCCACCAATGGTTCGGGTAATTGCCAGCGTAGAACCATAGGCCAGATATTTCTCAGAAATAGCCTTATTTTCCGGCAATTCGCAATTAAGCACGTGAAGCTTCAGGCTGCCGTTCTTCAAAGCTTCTGCATGATTTCCCTGTATCGTTTTATTAACAAGATCCTCAATCGTGAGGCAGGTGTTGCACCTTTTAGTGATGTGAAAATAATAAACATCAACCGTAGGGGATGTTTGAGCCGAAACCCACAGGCATGTAAGGACCAAAAAAACAATCAGGAATGATTTTCTCATAAATCCACGGGTTTGGTTTACGCAAATTTACAAATTAACCCTGAATACATTTCAACGACCGCTGCGAGTTATTAACAGCCCATTCTTCTGATGTCTGCTGAATCAAGGCAGATTCTTACTATACTTGCAGAGGGGCAAAATAATGAAACCAGAGTGTTTTATCATAAGGAAAGAATATTTTGATCACGTGAGTTGGTTGCATGGAATAGGACACACCGGCCGTGTCATGGCCCTGGTATGGGAGTTATGCCATTTGACCGGTCTTGAATCACAGAAACCTGCAGCTTATTGCGCCGCTTTCATCCACGATATGTCGCGGCAACATGATGGGATTTGCAAGCTTCATGGATCCCTGGCAGCGAAAATGAAACTGCCGCAGTTCCGGGATTTTTTCCTTGCTCAGGGTTTAAGTGAAACCGAACTTAAGGCGGTTGGAAATGCTGTCCACTGGCACTCATTGACAGAGGAAGCTGATATGAACCATGAACATTATCAGGTGATCTCATTATTGAAGGATGCAGATGCCCTTGACAGGATCAGATTGGGGCCGCACGACCTTGACGCCCGATTCCTGAGATTCACTGAATCGCATCAACTGATTAAACCCGCCAGAAAACTATTTATGAAATCTGCCCTCAAACAGGAGAAGAGGGCGGTTTTTTATCACGAATTACTCGGGAAAATCCTGAAATCTTTTAAGTGAACGGTGAACCCTGCTCTGATGAAGTCCTCATGAAAAGAAAGCGGGGCTGCAAAAACTGAAAAGTGTAATTTTGCAATATGTCCCGTAAGGATTTTCAACATATCACGATAGCCGGAAGTGGGAAAATGGGTAGTGACCTTTTCCATTTTCTCTGCCGTTATCATTTCAGGATCACATGGCTTTGCATCTCTGAGGATGAAGCGGCACGGGCAAACTTGCAGTTTGAGAAGCGCCTCGGAAGGCAGGTGAGAACAGGGATTCTTCAGCAAGAGGATGCTTCGGCATTAAAGCAAAGGATCAGGATCACAGCCGAAATGGCAGAGGCGCGGGATGCTGACCTTGTCATAGAGGCCATTTGGGAAGATGTCAGAGTCAAACAGGAATTCTTCAGTGCTCTTTCTCTGCTCGTCAATAAAGATACAATTCTGACAAGCAATACATCATCGGTTCCGCCTGGGATCATTTTTCCCCCGGGATCTGGGCAGGAACGCTGTCTGGGCATGCATTTCTTTTTTCCGGTGATGATTAAGAACTTCGTCGAGATTAACGCGATGCCTTGTACAGATGATGAAGTACTGGAAAAGCTGGTTTCTTTTCTGCAATTGATTGAAAAAAAATCAATTGTGTTGCAAACAGCAGATCATTTCGCTCTGAATCGTATGCTGATTCCGTTGCAAACTGAGGCCGTGAAGCTGCTGAGAGACGAAAAGGCCACACCCGCGGTCATTGATGCTGTTGTTAAAGCCCGTCTGTTTCCTGCCGGTGTTTTTGCATTCTTTGACCTCGTGGGTATACCGGTTATGTTAAACAGCGTCTGCAATTACCGGAATTTTTTAACTGCTGATACCGATTCAGGAATACTGACAGAATACCTTGAAAAATGCCACTCCCCTCATCATCCTGTACCCGTGCCTGATGAGTATTACTCACTGCAACACCTCTCGCCTCAGGTCATCGAAGAAATAGCCATGCGTCTTGAAACATCCTTCTACCGGGGGATTTCAGTTTTTCTCAACAAAGACACCATCAGTTCCGCTCTCTTGCAGGAAGCATTGAATGACTACCTGGGAACGGATCTGCCCTTTGTGACCATGGCCCGTGAAAAAGGTTTTTAGTGTAATTTTGTATTCAAATCCCATTTGAATGATGCAAGGAGAAAGAGTACTTGTGACCGGAATCGGTATGATCACTGCCCTGGGTTTGGACCTGGAGACAAACTGGACCAACATTAAGGATGGCAGGAGCGGGATTACCAACATCCGGCTTTTTGATGCCTCAGAGAGTCAAACCCGGGTAGCGGCTCAGGTACCTCCTGAATTCGAGGAACTTGCAGCCGGAATGATCCGTAAAAGAAGTTCCGATCAGATGACAAGGGTTACACGAATGTGTTACGTTTGTGCCCGACAGGCTGTGGAACACGCAGGCCTGGATTTCTCAGTGCTTGACAGAGACCGCTGTGCGGTTATCCTTGGAGTGGTAAGTACAGGAAACACCAGTGCAGAAAGAGGGACGACTCCCCAAAACCGGGTTTTAAAGAGTATGAGTAATGCCATGTCGGCATGGATCTCACTGGAATACAAAATTACCGGACCCAATTTTACGCTTGCCTCTGCCTGTGCCTCATCAGCTTATGCCCTGGGGTTGGGTTTTGATATGATCCGCACAGGACAGGCGGACATT
>CALGYY010000271.1 GCA_937934705.1 uncultured Bacteroidota bacterium | reverse complement strand
CCGGGAACAGGTAATGCGGTTTCTGAGTCACCCTCAGTAACAGAATTGCCGCAATAGGCTACTACGGTAAGCGGCCAACAACCTTAAGCGCCTGGCAAACTCCTGCATCGGGTTATCATTACAGCTACGACGTTCATGGAAATGTCAAGTCTCAGGTTCAGGAAGACACCAATCTGACCTGTTTCAATTGGCGTTACGTCCGTTCAGATTATGAGTTTGAATTAATCAGCGGAATTGTTACCTTTGTGAAATACCAGCACGGCAAGAATGACCGTTTTTGTCACAAGAATTAAAGTTTACGGAATTGTTTGATAAGGAATAGTAATATCTTGTTTTGAATAACAATTAATGTTTTGATATCACACAACTGACTCCATCGATTATGAATAACATACTACTAATAATTCCTATTGCCCTATTAGTTACGTTTAGAGTGCAGGCACAGATGGAGGTGCCAAATTCAAATTTGCCCTTTGCGGATCTTCCCATCTGCATTCAGGATTCAAAGCAAACCGACTGGAACTGGCATAGTGTTTTTAGCTTCCCTGGAGCAAAAAGAGACAAAAACAGGCATTTCTTTACGATGCTTAAACACAATCAAGGGCATGATCCCCGGGGCACCGGGCTTAACGAAATCCCGCCCTGCGGGGCTCAGGACCCTTACTCCGGAATAAATACCGCTACCTTTCGCAATCGCATGGAGCTTCACACAAATCAGTGTGCGGATCAGAACTTCACCAAACGAATCATTCTGTTTCCCCTCTCATTCCATAATTTCAGATCATAAAGCCCGGCTTGCAGGAAGCTCAGATCAAGGGTGGTTTGCTGTCCGGTACAAGTGAACACCTTCAGCACTCTTCCGGTCAGGTCGCTGATGCTCACGCTTACAGGGGCCATTTCTCCCGGCAGTTCAAGCATCACAAGAGCATCTGTCGGATTCGGGAACACCCTGATGTTTTCCAATCCATCATCATCAGCAAGACCGGTTATGTCAACCAAATAGCAGGAAGACGTATCGGTGCAGCTTCCGTTTGTGACGATCACTGCATACTGACCAGTGGCAGGAGCAATGAAAACGGGATCAGTTTCTCCGCTGATGATGGAAGATGATCCGCAATTGTACCACTGATAGGTTCCGCCACCTACTGCTGTCAGCGTATCTGCATTTTGCTCAACAGTGATATCAAGGGTGTCGATGGTGAGATCGAAATGGCATGAAGCTGAATTTCCGTTAACATCTGTAAACTGATATGTAATGGTGGTGATCCCGGGTTGAAAGAGAGCATTGCCGGCATCACCGTTTCCGTTGCCTGTTGTGGCTCCGCTCAGGATGTAGGTCACAATAACTGTATCACCGCAATTGTCGAATACCCCCGACGGAGCAATGGATAAAACATCCCCTTCGCAGGCTGACAGATCAGAAGGACAGTTAAACACGGGAGCAATAGTATCCTGAATGATCACGATCTGGTTAACGCTGACCGTATTTCCGTTCCCGTCGTCAAACACCCAATGCACCACGTGCATTCCCTGGGTATTATAAAGCAGGGTATCGACTGTATTTCCGCTGATGATTCCCGCACAATGATCGGTAGTTGAGGGAACAGGAACTTCCAGCGAGCACTGTGCCCGCAGTGTATCCAGAACCGGGCTGAGGGGGGCCTCATTATCAACAACTGTCACCGTAAAGGAACAGGTATCCGCATCTCCATATAAGTTACTTACCCTGAAGCTGACGGTATCGATTCCGACGGGGAAAACAGAACCGCTTGCAAGACCGGCAATCTGGGAAGTTGTGGTGGCTCCACCTGACCAGTGAATGATGACCTGCCCGTTACCCATACGCACACCCGCGGTCATGCTGTCGTTGACTGCCATGGGAAGAATATAGCCGCTGCCGCCTCCGCCGCCCCGGCAATTGCCGCTTCCGGCACCGCCGTACCATCCGCCGCCGCCACCATAGCCCTCGCATCCGCATGCAAACTGAGCGGATCCGCCAAGACCAAAACCTCCTGATGTTATAGGATTATTAAAACTGATACAGGTTCCATTGGCGCCTGCCTCTGTCTGGGTTCCGCCTAAACCACCGGGATTTGTTGCATAATCAGGCTCCCTGAAGCCATTACCACCCGCGAGGCCGCCACCAACACCACCCACAATATGCAGGCTATTCCAATAGCCTGCTCCGCCGCCGCCGCCGGCTACGATGATCCGGTCGTTCAGGGTGTTGGAAACAGTCCTGACATCAGTGGCTCCGCCGCCGCCCTGCCCGCCGGTATCGCCATTACCGCCGCCATTGTATCCGCCGGATATTCCGCTGGCCTGACCCCCGACCCTGATAGAAGGTTTGTCCCGGGGGTTCACCGCGACACCAGCCCTGCTGTAACCGCCATATTTTGTATTGTTCACCCAGTTGGCTCCGC
>CALGYY010000270.1 GCA_937934705.1 uncultured Bacteroidota bacterium | reverse complement strand
AAATAATCCTTGTTGTTGATGCCATATCGCAAGTGCTCAATTCCGGTTTTAGCCAGTTCCATGGCTTCTTCTTTTTCCAGCTTGCCTTCTCTGACCTCCGCTTCATACCTTGCGGCAATGCCTGTGCAGGCATTGACCAGTTCTTTGGTCATCTCCTTTTTTGCCGCCAGGAGGCTTTCCTCAAATGAAGGAATGATGAAGGTAAAAATCAGCGTTATGAACAATCCAAAGGTCAGGAATGTCGGAAGGAGGATGTTCAGAAAAAAACGCCGCTGATTAATCTTGATTTTTGTTTTCTTCATAACCGCTGCTATTTGTTGGGCCTGTTCCTGATTTGTATGACCTCAATTTCGTTTCGCCTGGTATCGAATATCGCTACCCCGTTGGCCTTTTCAGACCGGGCGATACAGGGACAGATGAACTGGGTAATTTCATGGTCAGCTTTAGCTTTTCCGAAACCGTGGGTGTGATAATCGAATTCTCCGGCTTTGATAAAACCACCCGGATGAAAGTGGCCCGAAAAGCCCAGACTGCAATTGTACTTTTTCAGTACCTGAAAATGGCGGTGGAAACTCCTTATGTCTTCAATTCCCCACATGAGAGAGCCTGTGGGGTCAGGAAAAAGGGCGTGTGAGAACAAAATTTTCTGCTGTCCGGTTTCCATCACCGCAAATTCGGGAAGTGAAGCCAGAAACTCTTTATCACTTCTGCCCAACAGCGACGACAGGCTGTCGGCCTCATAGAGCCAGACCTTATTCTGTGAAAGGATCTTTCTTTCTTCGTAATCCAGATCATACCATCCTGCCGGGAAATTAAAGCCTCCCTGGTGATTCGGCAATTCCCGCAGGGAATAAAGGTCATGATTCCCGGCCACAATAATGCTGCAGTTGGCCCTGATGAGGGCCAGACAGTCGTGGGCACTCCTTTCAGTCCGGTAATTATAAAACGGAAGTTCAAAGCCCGTGATATCCCCCAGACAGGCCACTTCGTTGCAGCCTTTTTTTTCGAGTATCCTGAAAGCCTCACGCAGGCTGAGGATGTCTTCATGGATGTCGGTGATGATTCCCAGTTTCATATGTTCTTTTAACAGATCAGAAATCCCGGCCCGTTTTCCGGGTAGCTTTTCAGACCAACCAAAGTTAGTGTATTTACGGGATTATTGTAAACAGAAAAAACAAACCCGCTGTTTTGTTTTTAAACAGCGGGTTTTTGACAATAAGTCCGGTTTCAGAAATTGCAGATGACCGAGAAAACCGCCCTCAGGTTGGCGAGGTTCTCATAGTCGGTGATCAAACCTTTATGGTTTCTCTGTAAAACACCCAGATCATCTTTTACTGCATATGCTGCATTGGTGTACTCAGCTTCGAGTGCAAAGTTGAAACGCCCTGCAATGAAAACTACCCGGGGCGAAACCCTCCATACATGATGGATGTCGTTTCCCCGGGCCGTGGCCAGCGTCCCGCCAACGTTGTTGGTATAGGCGTAAATAGTGTCAAGTGATCCGAGATTCTGGCTATAACCGCCCCAGATCCCGAATTGAACTTTCTTGCCAAAAGTCTGGAATTCAGCCCAGTAGGACATAACATTGAGTGAAGTGTACTCCACGGCATTGGTGACTGTGTCCTTCACACGTGAAATGGCATAGCCTCCCAGCATGGTCTGATCAAAGAGATTCTGTCCGTAAATACCCTGAAACTTGAAGCCGATTTTGGAGATCTTCATTTTGAAATAGGCCGTGGCGGAAAGTCCGGGAACCATTTCATTGGTTTCGTATTTTTTTCCGGCCTTTTCTGTCCAGAGCAGGGGTTTAAGGAATTTGTAACCCCCGCCCAATCCGGCCAGGAACTCCGTTCCGCTTTCTTTGTTTATGCTTTCAAAGGCGAACTGCAGGTGCATATCGGGGATGGCAGAATTGCGCAATGCAGCGGAGCCTCCGGGACTGGTGAAGTCACGCTGGGCAGCAATAACTTCGGTAATGCTGAATTTGCCGAACTTTTGTACTGCACGGATTTGCGGGTTACGTGAAAACGGCTGCATGGGTGCCCCGGTATTGAAAGAGATCACCCCTGAAAAACAGCCGGGAATGAAGAGGGGGTGCCAGAACTGTCCGAAGAGCAACTCATTCTTCTGCCACGCCAGCTTACCATAGGCATGACGTAACCTGAATCCGTTCAGGTCTGAAAAACTGGTATTTTCATTACCGAAAAAATCAGCTTCCACCACTGCTGTTGCCTTGGCTTTCCATACATCCGGGGCGCTCACCTTTCCGGTAAGCCGGGTCTGTATCGACAGGAAATTAAACGATGGCTTGGCATTCAGGTCGTTTTTGAATTCATCATAGTTGCGCCCTGCAGGGTAAAGAAGAAAATGCCCTTCACGGATGTTGACGGTTTGACGGGTGTCGTAGAAAAAATCGTTTTTGACAAAGCCTGAAAACTTAATTCCATGGTCCCCTTCCTGGGCTTTGATCAGTGAGGTGACCGAAAGAAGTGCAATAAAGCAAAGCATGAGTTTTTTCATATCAATAGAATTAAAGGCTGGCCCGAAAGGGCCAGCCTGTTAAACAATAGGTTTATTCAGGGACTACTGGTTTTCAACCTTCATTCTCTTTTTGTAGGTGAAAAGAGAGATGATGATCAAAGCGATGAATCCCAGCGGGATGGAGATGATGCCCGGGTTCTGGAGAGGAATCGGTGCATCGGCGGGATTCAATCCGTAAATTTCATAAAGTGTGGGGGAGAACAGGATGATACCGAGCGACGACAGCATCCCGATCACGATGGCCCAGGCAATACCCTTGGCCGTAGTCCGCTTCCAGAACAATAACATCAGGATAGCCGGCAGATTGGCCGATGCAGCAATCGCGAATGCCAGCCCGACCAGGAAGTTGACATTCTGTTTCTGGAAGATAATCCCCAGAACGATGGCTATTACACCAACAACGACAGCCGCGATACGGCCTGCGGTGACTTTTCCTTTATCCGTCATTTTGACTTTAAAGTACTTGTCCATCAGGTCGTGGGCCACGGCTCCGGAGGAGGCGACAATCAATCCGCTGACAGTTCCCAGGATGGTGGCAAAAGCAATAGCCGAAATAATCGAGAACAGGATCACCCCAAAGGTTTTGGCCAGCAGAGGTGCCGACATATTACTGCTCTCCACATCAAGCCCACCGTTGATCATGGCACCGGTTCCGATGAATATCGTCAGGATATAGAAGAATCCGATAGAAATAATGGCCACGATCGTGGATTTCCTTGCAGCTCTTTGACTGGGGACGGTATAATAGCGGATCAGAATATGCGGTAAGGCCGATGTTCCTAAGAAAAGGGCCAGCATCAATGAAATGAAGTCAAGCCTGGTCCAGATGGAAGCGCCTTTATCCAGTTTGTAGTAAAGCCCCGGTTTCATGATATCTTTTCCGGAGGTAACAGTCTGGTAATAGACCGTGACCTTGTCTTCTCCGTCCTTGAAGGCTTTCTTGGGGAAACGGACAATCTGTGAGTTTTCAAGAATGGTGAGATAACGGAATGGCCCGACAGCCCCGGTTTCTTCAACCTGCTTTCCGTCCATTTCGATTGACTTGATGTGTCCCACCTGATAGAATTTCCGCTCCGCCTTGGGTGCACCATTATACAATACTGACCCATCGGCAACAGTGACAATCGAAAGGGCCTCTTCCAGCATGGGTTTCTCACCCTGGGTATTCAGTTTCCACCAGGAAAAATGTCCGTCTTTGATGAGTTTAACAAAAGTGGCGTCCTTTTCATCCACCTGACTGGCAATAGTATAGGTGGAATCAGCGATTGCTGTAACCTTGCCATCGGTCATCACCGCTTCAATAGAGACAAACTTGTGATAATTCTCATTAGGAGTCGTTTTCAGGCCATTATTCAGCACATAAACCGTGATAACGAATGAGAATATGATGAGCAATCCTCCTTTGATAAACTGAACATAGGTTGTGGAAGTCATTCCGGCTGTGGCCACAATGAGAATCACGATAGAGCCCACCATTACAACACCCACCCAATGAGGAAATCCCAGCAATGGGGTGACCAGGGCTCCGGCCCCGACCATCTGTGGAATCAGGTAAAAGATCGAAACCACCAGGGTACTGATCGCGGCAGTAAGCTTAATAGCAGGTGAATTGAATTTCGAATCAAGAGCGTCGGCAAAGGTGTATTTCCCCATGCGTTTCAGTGGTTCTGCCACGATGAACAATGCGACCACCCAGCCTGCGAGATAGCCTATGGAATATAGAAAGCCATCAAAACCGAAAAAGGCAATCATCCCGCAAATCCCCAGGAAGGATGCTGCCGAGAGATAATCACCCGCAAATGCAATCCCGTTTACTGCCCAGTGGATCTGTCCCCCGGCTGCATAATAACCGGAAGCAGATTTGGTTTTGCGGGCAAAATAGAAAGATAAAACCAGTACGGCAGCGACAAACAATATAAAAATGATGATCGCTGAAATAGAGACGTCGTATATCATTTTTTCACCTCCTTATTCATTTTGTTTTCGAACTTGGTGCAGAAATAATTGTAAACCAGTCCCATAATTGCGGCCAGGACGATCAGACCGATACCATATATGATCGCCAGATTCTGCCCGCCGATGAGTTCCATTCCCAGTACCGAGGGATACATCACCCCGATGAATACAAAGCCTGCGTAAATCACCAGGTAAACAAGAAACAAAATGACCCCGAGTTTGGTCTTTTTCTGTATCGACAGGTCCTGACCCATCTCTACTGCCGGTTCATGTAACATGATAACCTCCTTTTTTGGTTTTTGTAATTATTTAGTAATCAGTAATTAACATTAAGGCAACTGCACCTGGTCAGGATGCAGCACGGTTTTCCATTGGTGTGTGGTCGGGTAAAATAACAAGTGGCTAAAAGTAATAGGAAATGAGGGCCTGACTGATTGTATTAGATTGAAATCTGACATTGATATAAAACAACCTTTTACAATAATTTTTCTATTTTTGACAAAAAAATATGAAGGTCACCCGGAAAATAACCTGTCCCGATTGTTCATTGAAGTGCGACATATACAAAACCATGTCGGCAGCTCAAATGGATTTTGCGCTGGCCAATGCCATACATGCTAAGTTCAGGCGGCATGAGCTGATTTGCAAGCAGGGCTGTAATGTAAGCCATGCTATTTATCTGGTCAGGGGTACGGCCAAGTTCTATATCGAAGGACTTAACAACCGGAACATCATTCTGTATTTAATGAAACCCCCTGCCTATATTGGATTGTTGTCGTTTTTTGAAAGCGTCCATTATTCTTATTCGGTCGCTGCTCTGGAAGAATGTGAAGTGTGCATGATTGATCTGCAGTTCTTAAAGAAACTCTACATTGAACAGCATGAACTGCTGCTGAAGCTCAACAAGGCCTTTGGCAAGTCGGTGACCAACATCATGAAAAAGATCATTTCTCTCAACCAGAAGCAGATCCGGGGACGTGTGGCGGAGAGCCTGATCTATATGTCGGAGTTTTACGACTCGGAGGAATTCGACCTGCCGCTCACCCGGAAAGAGCTTGGTGAACTTTCGGGAATATCTGAGGAAAACGCTGTCCGCCTGCTGTCAGAATTCAGGCAGGAAAATATCATCGAAAGCAATGGAAGGCATATCGTGATTCAGGATATGCGTTTACTCCGAAAGATCAGCGATTTGGGATAAAACCTTCTGCAGCTTTTGCCAGAATCAGCGAACGATTTTCATTTCGTTGATCAGGTTCTGTGCATTGGCATATTTGTCAATCACAAACAAGCAGTAGCGAATGTCCACATTGATAGTGCGCTGAACTTCCGGTTCAAACAGGATATTTCCGCTCATGGCTTCCCAGTTCCCGTCGAAGGCCAAACCAATCAGCTCACCTTTGCCGTTGAGGACCGGACTTCCGGAGTTCCCTCCTGTGATGTCATTATCGGTCAGAAAACAAGTGATGATCTGTCCGTTTTCTGCATACTGACCATAGTCTTTTGTCCGGTAAAGCTCTTTCAGTTTCGGTGACACCACGAATTCCCAGTTATCCGGATCTTCCTTGGCCATCACCCCGTCCAGCGTGGTGTAATAGTCATAGCGTACGGCATCTGCAGGGCTGTAATCAAGCACCTTTCCGTATGTCATGCGCATGGTGGAATTGGCGTCCGGATAGAAGTTCTTGTCAGGAAACATCTCCCGCAAACCGGCCACGAAAATGCGCTTGCCTTCAGACAGACTGTTGTTGGCAGCGTTTACGCCATCATTCAGTGCGTTGAATGATTCTGTAAACTTCATCATGTGCTGATACAGGGGATCTTTCTGAAGTACCTTGAGAGAAGGAGCATCAAGAAAGGCCTCGGTCTTCGCCTGATCACCGAAAATGCTGGTTTTGAACGCAGCTTCAGTAAAAGCGGTGAAGTCTCCCTTGTTTTTATCGCCGTGACTCAGCAAGAAGGCAGGCTGATGATCACGGGGTACATTCTTATAGTACATGGCCATCATGGCCTTCATCACTTTCATGTCTGTGGCCTTGTTGTAATTCTTATAGAAAGCAGCCACTATCTGCTTCAGTTCCCCTGCTTTCTTTTGGATGGCCTCCTGATCAGGATCTTTTGCGGCCAACAGATCGTAAAGCGATTTGAAATGTCTGCTGGCTGCCATGGCTTCGCAGCCAAAAACAGCTTCAATATAATACAGGCGTGCAATATTGTACTTTGCGAGCTCAGCGTAAGCGAGGTCAATCTTTTCGAAAACGGAAGAATATTTATCCTTAAGTTTACTATCGCCCTTACACCACAGCAGGAACTGTTCCTCCAGTCTTTTCTTTTTGTCAATGATTTTCAGGCGGTTGACGGCTTTCATTACCCCGATGAAGTTTTTCCAGTAATTGGCAATTCCTGCATATTTGCTGGCATATTTGATGCGAACCGCCGGGTCGGCCTGCATATCTTCCAGCATCAGTTCCAGTTTCTTTGCCCTGATATCAATCCGTGTGGGATAGGTCTGGTTCATGTAAAGGGCGATGCCGTATGAGGTGAGATAGCGCTCTGTTGTGCCGGGATAACCCAGGATCATGGCAAAGTCTCCTTTCCGGTAACCTCCGATGTTGATCGGAAGAAAGTGTTTTGGTTTCAGCGGAACATTCTGATCTGAATATTTCGCCGGTTTTCCGTCAGGACCTGTGTAAACGCGGAACATTGAAAAATCACCCGTATGCCGGGGCCACATCCAGTTATCGGTGTCGGCGCCGAATTTACCGATGCTGCTGGGCGGAGCGCCCACCAGTCTGACATCCTCAAAGATCTCATAAACAAAGAGGTAAAACTCATTCCCCTCGAAGAAGCTTCTCAGGTTTGCAACATAGTGCGTTCCGTCAACCGCAGCCTTTTCCATCTGCGTTGCAATTTCTTTCAGCTTTTTATTCCTGGCATCTTCATCCTTGATTCCCTCCAGCAGAGTATTCACCTCTTTCGTTTTATCTTCAATTCGAATCAGGAATTTAACAGTTAATCCCTCGATCGGGAGTTCTTCCTTCATTGAATATGCCCAGAAACCATTGGTGAGGTAATCGTGTTCAACTGAGCTTTTGGCCTGAATGGCCCCGTAACCGCAATGATGATTGGTAATGAGCAGGCCCTGCTCAGAAATGATCTCGCCCGTGCATCCCCCGCCAAACTGGACAATCGCATCTTTCAGCGAACTGTTGTTGATGCTGTATATCTCATCGATGCTGAGTTTCAGTCCCAGTTTCTGCATCTCCGCGTAATGGGTCTGATTGATCAGCAGCGGTAACCACATGCCTTCGTCTGCGCGCAAGGGTGCCAGTCCCGTCAGGAGCAAAAGCACGAAATAGCAAAACTTTTTCATAATTTTATGCGTTTAAGTTTTTTTGCGTTGAAACAGGCAAAAAAAAGCATTTTTGCGGAATAAAACAAATAAAGGACAGCAGGTCATCTACACCTGCTGTCGTAATGCATGAACCCGAGATACCCGAAAATACTTCTGCTTTTCCTTTTGCTGACCCTGGTTTCGTGCAGCACCATGAAGCCGGATGCATTTGCTCCCCGGAAGAAAAACTTCAGGTCGGGTCAGAGGGGAAACGATAGTTATTCGTCCCGGTCCAAAAGAGTACAGGGGGGGTATCGTTTCGATCCGAAGAAGAAAAAAGTGGTTTCTTCCGGAGCTTCACAACGCATGGCATCCGGCAGGGATGCCTTCAGCATCAAAAAGCGCAGTACTTCGGGCAGTCATCGTTTCAGCGCCAAAAAAAGCCGGGTGGTCACCCGGAAATCAATGGCCGGTTTCCGCTGGGGTAAGGATTCATATTCTTCCGGCAAGCGTCAACACAGCAGCAGCAACCGGTACAGTGCAAAGAAAAAGAAAGTGGTGGCTGCAGGCATCTTTAAAAAGGCACCCAGGGGCAGGGATTCATATTCATCGCGGACCGGTAAAACAAAGGGGGGGCACCGTTTCAGCGATAAAAAGAACAGGGTGGTATCCAGGGGATCCGTCGCCGGATTCAGGTGGGGCAGGGATTCTTATTCGGGCAGAAATGTGAAACACAGCAGTAACTACCGTTTCAATCCAAAGAAGAAGAGGGTAGTAGCCATTGGCGGATTTATTAATAAGGCTCCGCGTGGCAGGGATTCCTATTCATCCCGTGTCGGGCAACATAAGAGCAGTCACCGTTTCAGCGATAAAAAGAACCGTGTGGTAAGAAAAAAGGGAATGTTTGGCTTCCGCTGGGGAAAAGATTCATATTCTTCCCGGACATCAAAACACTCCAGCAGCCACCGCTTCAGCTCAAAGAAGAAGAAGGTGGTGTCAAAAGGTGGTTTGTTCTTTGTGCCGCGGGCCAAATGGGGGCGCGACAGTTTCAGTTCGGGAAGGCGGTCACATAAATCTTCCTATAGTTTCAATAAACGAAAGGGGAAGGTTGTTTCAAAGAAGACATTCTTTATTTTCCCGGCTTCGAAAAGGGAGCGCAACAGGGATTCCTTCGCTTCACGGCAACACCGGACCAAAGGCAATTATGCATTCAGTTCGAAGAAAAAGAAAGTGACCAGGGCCAGAACCCTTTTCAATCTTTTCAACAAAAGGGAAAGGTCGAATGATTCCTTCTCATCAAGGCATTCCCGCACCAAGGGGAATTACTCTTTTAATGCAAAAAAGCGCAAGGTCACAAAATCCAGAACGCTGTTCAACCTCTTCAGGAAGAGGGAAAGGACCAACGACAGCTTCAGCACACGTACGCATAAGACCCGTGGGTGGTTCGCGTACAATGAAAAGAAAAAGAGGGTGAAAGCCACCTGGAACCCTTTCAGGCGAAAGCGGGAAAAGGAAAACTCATCCTTCGGGGGTTCTAAAAGGAAGACCTATAAGCATTATGTGTTCAGCAAGAAGGGCAAGCAGGTGAAGCATCGCAGGGGTTTCTTTTTTCGCCTCTTTGAAAGAATACAAAACAAACCTCTGAAGCGCAAAAAGAAAGAAGATTCCGAACTCCAGCTTTGGGATCCGAAGATCCGCCGCCATATGAAGGGGGGGAGCAAATAGCCTGCTTCATCCTGCTCCGGCTCTTTTCATTTCTGGTCCCGGGTGTGCCATACATGGCGGTCCGCTTTTCCATTACAAGGAACACCTCAAGGCCTCACGGAGCTGATGACCTTAAACAAGCCGGATTTCATACCCTGAAAAAATATCAGTCAGCTTGTTTACTTTTCCGTTCATCTGTGTACATATTTGCTTCAAACTTCATCCCGATTATTTATGAGAAAATCTCTGACCTTACTGATCATGCTGCTCGCCCTTTCGGCGGGCCTTTGGGCCCAGGCCCCGCAAAAATTCAATTACCAGGCTGTTGCCCGTGATAATGCAGGTAATATACTGGCCAACACTGCTGTAAGCTTCTATATTGTCATCCATGACGGCTCACCCGCCGGAGCGGATGTGTTTCATGAAACCCACAATGTCAGCACCAACCAGTTTGGGCTGGTGAATCTTGTTATTGGTGATGGTACACTTCAGGCCGGTACCCTGGGAGGTATTGATTAGGCCAGCGGGAACAAATTCCTTGAAGTATTTCTGGATCCTTCGGGAGGCACCAGCTATACCTCAGTCGGAAACACTATGTTGCTGGCCGTTCCCTATGCGATGTATGCCCTTGACGGAAACGAAGGCCCGGCAGGTCCTACCGGCCCTACCGGTGATCCGGGCATCCAGGGACCGACCGGTGATCCCGGCCTGCAGGGACCAACAGGAGATCAGGGTTTGCAGGGACTGACCGGCCCGGCCGGAGTGACAGGTCCTACAGGTGTGACCGGCCCCACAGGAACCTTCAATGTGGCTGGTACGGCAGGACAAACCCTCCGCAACGACGGAACTTCCTGGGTGGCGAGTTCAGTGCTGTTTAACGATGAAACATTTGTCGGGATTAATCAGATCAACCCCTCGCATCCGCTGGATGTTAACGGAAACATGAACCTTTCCCTGGGTTCACGTTATAAGATCGGGAACCAGGACGTGCTGTTCTATGACAATCCCCTTCAGAATTTCGCCTGTGGTTACTGGGCAGGAATTAACAACACCACCGGCTATTTCAATACCTCCCTGGGCTATTTTGCCGGCTTCCACACAACGTCAGGCTATGCCAATACTTATGTGGGATTCAGCGCAGGGACCAACCTTTACCATGGTTCAAGCAATACCTTTGTGGGTTCGGGTGCAGGAACCTGGGCAGATACAGCGATTGCCAATACCTTCATCGGTGCGAATTCCGGGAATAACAATATCAAAGGAAGTTATAATACATTTCTGGGATATATGACCGGCTCGCAGAACGTGTCAGGAATCAATAATGTTTTCATCGGATCATCAGCCGGACTGAACGCCAAGGGAAGTAATAATGTCATGCTGGGTACAGAGGCCGGTCTCATGAATCAGAACGGATCAGGGAATGTATTTCTCGGACATCATGCCGGTGTGGGAGAGATGGGAAGCAATAAACTCTATATTACCAATACCTCCGGATCCAATCCTTTGATATATGGTGATTTTTCAACTGGCACGGCAACCATTAATGATGTACTGGTACTGACTCCCAGAAGCAGCGCGCCGCCGGCACCATTGCCCGGAACCATTTACTATGACGGTGGCCTGAACAAACTCAGGGTCTATGACGGAGTCAGCTGGCAAAACTGCTGGTAAGCCTGTCAGAACAATCCTTCACGTATCACGAAGTCAGCATATCCTGCCGGTTCACCCGGCAGGATTTCTGTTTCTGTGACCTCTGCCAGTGGCGGGCCTGTCCTGCACCATTCAGCAAATTCATCCAGAGCAGCGGGATTTCCCTCAGCTTCGATATAAACACTCCCGTCCCTGCGGTTTTCTGTAAAGCCGGTAAGACCGAGCGCCTGCGCCTTTTTTCTGGTGTAATAACGAAACCCCACTTTTTGTACGTAACCTTTAATCAGGATTTTATAATGCTTCATGATTTCAGGGATTCAATCTGTTTTGGATCAGGAGGGACGCTCTGTGAAAGAACTGATGGGGATCCAGGCGCCGCCATTCGATGGTCTCAAATTCACCCCCGAAAAGCAGGTACCTGCCAAGCCGCCCCCGCATCATTTCCTGGATGACATGCCTGCGGAAGTTGACGCATAATATCCATCCGTCGCCGTTTTCCTCATACCATTCCTCATAATAATCGCTTTCCGCATAGTGGAAATTCATCACGTTCTCACCGATCAGGATGAATCTGTTGATCCCCTGCAGGCTGACCGGCTCTATCACATTTCTCTTCAGGAACATGATGTCGTTGTACAGCAGATCATTCCATTCGCCGATCATTTCAATGATGCAGAATGATTCTTCATATCCTGCATAAAGAACTTTCAGATACAGGGTTTCAGAACCGAAATCATCCCATTGAGGATGGATCAGGTAATTATATACAGCATGAGTAAATTCAAACTCGCTGTACGATCTTCCGTAAAACGGGGAACGCTCGTCTTCAGCGGCAATATATAAATGCCGCCATTGGTAATAGGGTTCTATTTCATGCATGAAAATGAACTTAACGCCCTTCTACATGCAACACCCGGGTGTATTTCTTGAGTGAGCGCAGGACGATGAATACCACGAAGCCCGCTGCACCAGCGATCTGCCACTTGAAATCCAGCCACACCTGGTCGGCAAGAAAGAAATTCTTGATAAAATTGATATAGGCGAATGAGAAGATGGTTCCGAAAAAACCGCTGTACTCTCTTTTCAGGACATTGCGCAGGCTGAAACTCAATTCTGGCTTTTGCCATTTTCTGAATCCGGGGAAAAAGGCCGGGATTTGCGACGACCATTCGAGGTAATCCGCTCCGAATTTTGATCGTATGAATTGCTCTTCGGCAAACATGATCCTTTCGTAGTAGATCCAGAAGAAGGCAATACTGAAAACCACAAACCAGGGAGTACCGGCATAAAGTATTAGTCCCAGCCACATGAAGAAGTTTCCCAGATACAGCGGATGGCGTACCAGGGAATACATGCCTTTGGTGTTGAGCCGTTCCGCTACCTGTCCTTCGCTTGTATTGCGCCCGGAGGTTCCCCGCGGCGTATATCCGATGGTCAGAGCCCGGATGATCATTCCGAGGACTGATATGGCGAAACACCCGAGGTTCCAGTAGAGGTTGTGAAAATCATAGAGCTCATCCCTTTCCAGGATGATGACTGCCGTAACCGCAACATAAAGCGCTACGGGGATGTACGACCTTTTCTTAAAGAGCCAGTTCCCGCTCTTTTCAAATTCTTCTGCCAATGCCATCGGATCCGGTTTTTCGCAAAAGTAAGAAATTATGGATGAACGTGTGCTTTGTCGTTTCTTAGCCCTTCCGTTCGCAGAAGATTCTGTCTTGTTTGCTGGCTTTTACTATTTTTACGCATCCTAAATCATAATATTACTCCGGAATTTATGAATGCTGTCGATATACTCCTGCTGATCGGCACCATGTACGCCCTGCTGATGGGTCTGGTGATCCTGTTCAGAGACATAAAGAATCCCGTAAACCTCGCTTTCGCAATTTTGAGTTTCCTGATTGCCTTCACGACCTATATTAATTACCATATGAACAATGCGGAATCTGCACAGGAGGTATACGCGCTCCTGCGTGTGATTTCACTCAGAATGGTGATCTTTCCGGTTTCTGTTCACTTCTACCTGCTGCTCACCAGACAAAAACATATTCTTAAGGTTTTCTGGATCTATCCCCTGCTGTACCTTTTCCCCGCAGTCTCCATCTTTACCACGGATCCCGAGGGACTGTTTTACCTGCACTTTCTGGGGGAGGAGGTGGGTTGGAATTTCTCGCTCAAACCCACTCCGCTGGGGATGGCAATGTCACTCTTTATTGTGTTGATGATCCTCATCACCATGATTCTGGCTGTTATGCATGTGGTCAGATCCAGGCCCGGCAGAAACAGGGCACAGGCTGTTTTTGTGCTCACCGGCTTTGCCATTGCCCTGCTGATCCCGGTACTGACCGATATTCTCTTCCCTGCCAATACACAGAACCTTCCGCAAACAGGCACTTTTACGTTTATTATCGGGTTTACCCTGATCGGATACGGCATCATACGCTACGAGCTTTTTGCAGCTACACCGGAGACCGCAGCGGATGAAGTGATGAAAACGGTTACAGATGCGGTCTTACTGACGGATGCTTCGGGTAAAATTGAATTTGCCAACCCTTCTGCCATACGAATGACCGCCTATTCCTCTGCAGGAATTACCTCGATGAATGTGAACCAATTATTTGTAAAGGAGGTTACGAAGGGCGGGGGTATGCTCTCGGATAATTTCAGGGAAAACACATTAATCAGTGCCAGGGGCCGGAATATTCCCGTGGTGCTTTCTCATGCGCCCCTCACCAGGCGCTCGGGGCATATTCTCGGTTATGCCTTCATACTTCATGAGATCACTGAACTCAGAAATCTTCTCGACAGGGTGAGGGAAAGCGAGAAGAAATACAGGACGGTAACGGAGAACTCTCTCGACATTGTTTCCCGTCACAATGAGGCCGGTGAGTTCGTTTATATTTCACCTGCCATTTCAGCACTCGGCTATCCGGCCGAATACCTCATCGGGAAAACCCCGGTCGAGATCTTACACCCTTCAGATATTGAGAGGGTTAGCAAAATCATTCTCGAAACACAGGAGGAGATGACCAATTTTTTGGTCGAATACAGGCTTCGTCATGTGGATGGTCATTTTATATGGTCAGAAACCAGGGGAATATGGATCCTTGACGGGGACGAACGCTCATTGATCTGTCACACGCGGGATATCAGCGCAAGAAAGCAGATCGAGTCACTGCTCAGCGAAAGTGAGGAAAGATACAGGCTGCTCTTTGATAAATCTCCTGACGGGATTTTACTGATGAAAGACCTGTATACGCACATTTCGGCCAATCAGTCGGCACTGCGCATACTGGGCCTCCATCATCAGGAGGAACTGACCCATACTTCTTTCTTTTCTCTGGTCATACCGGAGGATCAGGTACGTTTGAATCTGAATGAGCAAAAACGCAATGAAGGCCTGGATTTCGTCGGACTCATTGAAATCCGTATCAAGCGGCGTGACGGGGAAATCCGGTCCCTTGAATTAATGGCGCATGAGATGCTGATCTCCGGGGAAAAGTATATTCAGATCATCCTGCGCGACATCACCGAAAGGGTTGAATCGCAGATCAGGCTGAGTGAAAGTGAACAGCGGTACAGTCTGCTCGTGGAGAGTTCTCCGGATGATATCTTCCTGGTGGATCGCGAGATGAAGTTTCTGATGATGAATGCACATGCTGCAGCCAGCCTGGGCATTGAAGCAGCAGCAGCGGAGGGTCTGGGTGTGAAAGATGTATTCCCGGAAGAAATTGCATCGCGGCAGGCAGCAAGTATCCGGCGGGTGTTTGAAACCGGGATGATGTCACAACACATCAAAACCTTCACCATGACAAGAATGGGGATCAGGTGGTACACCACCATTCTCATCCCGGTGCGAAACAGTGAAGGCCGTGTATCATCCGTTATGGGCATCGCCCGCGATATCACCGAAGCAGAGGAAGCGGAAATCAAAATCAGAGAAAATGAGGAAAAGTACCGGCTTTTCCTGGAGAACTTCCAGGGCATTGCCCTCAGGATGGATCTGAACGACAAGCCCGAATTCCTCTATGGTGATGTGCAGGGGATTACAGGTTACACGATTGATAACTTCCTGAATGGAACCCCAAAGGTTCTGAAACTGATCTATGAGGAAGACCGCGTACAACTGCTCAAATCGCTCAAGATGCTGCGGCTGATTCCCCACTCGAAGACCACGAGTGAATGCCGCATTTATCATCGTGACGGCAGCCTGCGATATCTCAGGGTTTTTCTGCAAAACCAGACGGATAATAATGGAAATCCCTCCCATATCCTCGGGGCCATATTTGACAAAACAGACCAGTATGAATTGCAGAACAGGATCATTAATGCCATCATCGAAACGGAAGACAAAGAGCGATCGCGCTTTGCAGAAGACCTGCACGACGAGCTGGGCCCTCTGCTGTCGTCTGTCCGCATGTATGTGAACCTGATAGAAATTAAAACACCCGGTTTGGCAGGGGAGGTCAAAGATCTGATTCTTTTCGCGAAGCAACTGCTGGATGATGCCGTACAACAAACTAAGAATATAGCATATAATATTATGCCCGAAATTCTTGGTGAGTACGGACTGATTCCTTCCATTAAAACGTATTGTTCGCAGGTTAATAAATCTAATCTGGTTAAAATATCAATAATTACGGATCTTGAGGATGAAAAGGAACGGTTCGACCAGAAGGTGGAGCTGGCCTTATACCGCGTAATCAAAGAACTTATTTATAATACGGTTCAGCATTCCCGCGCCCGGAGCATCAGCATCCGCTTCTGGAAAGCAGGAGGGATGCCGGCTGTAGAATACAGTGATGACGGGGATGGGTTTAACCTGGAGGATAAGCTGAAAAAGGGTAAATCACTGGGAGTACGCAATATCTTTCATCGCATCGAGTCACTGAACGGTGTTCTTCACTTTTTTACTGCTCCCGGAAAAGGAGTCAGGGTACAAATCAGGTGGTGAAAAGACCGGGTCAAATCAGGCTTTTCTACCTGTCATTTAACATATTATTGATTGACTGAAGGCCTCTTTCCGTTATTTTTTTTTATATTTTTGCTGAGGATTTAAAACATGGTAAGATGAAAATTCAACAAACCCTGCTGGTCGATGACCACAAAATATTTCGTGATGGCCTCAAGCTGTTGCTGAATGAAATTCCCAACATCAAGGTTGTGGGCGAGGCCTCCAACGGAAGGGAGTTTCTGAATATGCTGGACCAACTTAACCCGGACCTGATTTTTATGGATATCAAAATGCCGGAGATGAACGGGATTGATGCTACACGTCTGGCCCTGCAGAAACATCCCGACATGAAAGTGATCATCCTCAGTATGTCGGGCAACGAAGAACATTTTTCCCTTTCACTTAATGCCGGTGCAGTGGCCTACCTGATGAAAAACTCTGATAAGGCTGAGATCGAAAAGGCCATTCAGTCGGTACTGGAGGGCAAGAATTATTTTTCCGAAGCCCTGCTGAAAGACCTTGTTAAAAAGAACTACATCGTAAGCCGTGACAATGTGGCTCTGATCGATAATCCCGATAAGTTATCCCACCGCGAACTTGAGGTTCTGCAGCTCATGTGCCGCGGACTCGCCAATCATGAGATCGCGAAGGAGTTGAATATCAGTCCCCGGACCGTTGACGGTCACCGGGCCAATATTCTGGATAAGACGCACTCCAAGAACTCCATTGCCCTGGTGGTTTACGCTATCCGCAAGGGTCTGGTGAATCTACAGGATATTTCTCCGGCAGATCCAAAATCCTGAACCTGTTTATTTGATGATCTCGTGTTCCAGCTTGCGTAACCTCTCCTCCAACAGAGGCAGCTTGCGGAATACCACGTAAGAACGGAGGTAATCTTTGATGTTGTAAGCCGGAGCTCCCTGAACCACAGCGCCTTTCTCTTTGATACTGCTGTTAATCCCCGACTGGGCCTGGATCTTCACATCATCGGCAATCGTGATGTGTCCGACGATTCCCACCTGACCGCCTATCATGACGTTGCGCCCGATACGTGTACTGCCGGCAATCCCCGCCTGGGATGCAATCACCGTGTTTTCCCCTACCTCCACATTATGAGCGATCTGGATCAGGTTATCCAGCTTGACCCCTTTGCGGATCACCGTTGACCCCAGAGTAGCCCTGTCAATCGTCGTGTTGGCCCCGATTTCAACATGGTCCTCAATCACCACGTTCCCGATCTGTGCTACTTTCTTATAGTTCTGATCGTCCTGAGGCGCAAATCCGAAACCGTCAGCACCGAGTACTACCCCTGAATGAAGGGTACAGTGGCTGCCAATCACATTGTCAGAATAGACTTTGACCCCTGCAAAAAGCGTGGTGTGCGCGCCAACCTGTACATTGTCACCGATATACGCCTGGGGATAAATCTTCACATGATCCGCAATCACCGCATGATCGCCGATGAAGGCGAAGGCGCCGATATAAACATCCTGACCAATGGTAGCCGACTCTGAGATATATGCCTGGGGTGAAATGCCCGTTTTGTTCAGTTTAATCTGGTTATACAACTCAAGCAGACGGGCAAATGCAGTATAGGCATTCTCCACCCTGATGAGCGTGCATTTTAACGGTTGTTCAGGTACAAAGTCGCGGTTCACAATCACCACACTGGCTTCCGTTGTATAAATAAATGATGTGTAAAGCGGATTCGCCAGAAATGACAAACTGCCTTCACGGCCCTCTTCAATCTTACTCAGACGGTTGACCAGGGCATCTTCCCTGCCTTCTACTTTTCCGTCCAGCATTCCGGCTATCTGTGCTGCTGTAAATTCCATATATGTTTTTATAAGTGATGATAAAATTTAATGATATGATGAGATCTTAATGCGTCATTCAGGTCTTCATCGTTCAATCAAGCTCTTTGGGATAACAGAGAAAGAACTTTCTGATATTTTTCGATAAGACATTAACATTCAGCTGGTCAGATGATTCTGTGATATCGCACACCCTGCCGTCTTTCTGGATGATCTGGATGCGGTCGTCCAGCGGATTGTATGCATGATTGGTGATCTCATCCGTAAAAACAAAATAGGCTGTTTCTTCCACCTGCAGGGAGAATTGTTTCGCACAGCGTTGCTTCAGCTGCGCCACCCGGTCCTCATCAAATGCTTCATTCTGCATGATAACCCGAAACAGCTGCCGGTTGACCATTTTCTTGCTCAGGGCTGACAGTACCTTGTCAGGATGATGGCACCATACCTTCAGAGAAGTGAAGATGTCAGAATCATCAATCGCTGCAAAATTTTCCAGCACCTCCGGGTCGCCCGTCAGTTCAGCCCGGCCGGTATCATGGCTCAGGAAAAACCCGAGAGCGGGAGTCGAAAAAAGCGGTACCCCTGAAGCAGAAAGCTCCCTGGCCCGTTTCAGTATCCTGATCAGCAAATGCTCTGCGGCCAGCACCGTTTTGTGCAGGTAAACCTGCCAGTACATCAGCCTCCGGGCCATGATGAATTTTTCTACCGAATAGATCCCTTTGGCTTCAACGGCAAGGTCTTCACCGGCCACATTCAGCATTTTAATGATGCGATCGGTACTGATCACACCCTCCGAAACGCCTGTAAAAAAGGAGTCCCGCTTCAGATAATCCAGCCGGTCAACGTCAAGCTGACTGGCAACGAGTTTTTTCAGGTAGCGTCGCGGGTGATTCCCTTTGTAGATCTCTATCGCTGTATTCAACCCCCCGGAGAACTGCACGTTCAGACGCTCCATGAAAACCAGGGAAATCTCTTCGTGGCTGAGACCCCGGATGAGGCTGTGCTCCAGGGCATGGGAGTATGGACCGTGTCCGATATCGTGAAGCAATATGGCCAGGTCCAGCGACTCTGCTTCATGATCACTGATGTCGAATCCTTTCTGACGTAGCACTTCAGTCGCCTGCCCCATCAGGTGCATAGCCCCAAGCGCATGCTGAAACCGGGTGTGGAGAGCCGCCGGGTAAACCAGATGGGTCAGCCCGAGTTGCTTGATGCGCCTCAGGCGCTGGAACCACGGGTGCTCAATAATATCGAAGACCAGATCTCCGGGGATCCCAATGAATCCGTATACCGGGTCATTGATGATTTTTCTTTTATTGGAAGACTGAAAACTCACTTATTTTGTTTAAATTTGTACGAAACACTTCCGCTGAATCCTGAGTCTATCCCAAAATGGCCGGAAATGTTTCGGGACGAATTCATACGGGGTATAACAGATTCTAATTTGCAAATTTATGGGAAAAATCAAAATACTGTGGGCCGATGATGAAATTGACCTCCTGAAGCCCCATGTATTGTTCCTCCAGGAAAAGGGTTACGACGTGGTGACAACGAATAACGGCGACGAAGCATTGGACCTGATCCGTGAGGAAAGTTTCGATATCGTTTTTCTGGATGAGAATATGCCCGGTTTGTCAGGACTGGAAACCCTGAACCGGCTGAAACAGGGTTTTCCGAATCTTCCGGTGGTGATGATCACCAAAAATGAACAGGAAGCAGTCATGGAACAGGCCATCGGAAGCAGTATCTCCGATTACCTGATCAAACCGGTTAATCCTAATCAGATCCTGCTCAGTCTTAAAAAGAATCTTGAGAACCGGCGACTGGTCAGTGAAACAACAGTACACGCCTATCAGCAGGAATTCCGGAATATAGGCATGAATATTTCCGCAAGGATGAAACCCGCAGAATGGGTAGAGCTTTACCGCAAGATGATCTTCTGGGAACTGGAACTTGAAAAATCTGAAGATGCCGCCATGAATGAAGTCTTGCAAATGCAGAAAAAAGAAGCCAATGTTGCATTTTCAAAGTTCTACGAAAGTAATTATATGAACTGGCTCAGCGGGAAGTCTGAAGACATCCCGCTCCTGTCCCATACCCTGATGAAGGAAAAAGTCCTGCCCCTGCTGGGGGACGACAAAGCGGTTTTTATTCTGCTGATTGATAACCTGAGATACGACCAGTGGAAGGTGATACAGCCGGTGATTGAATCCGTTTACAGGGTTCAGGAAGACGAGGTGTACTTCAGCATCCTGCCTACGGCTACGCAATATGCGCGCAATGCCCTCTTCAGTGGTCTGGTGCCCTCAGAGATCGAAAAAAAATACCCCCGATGGTGGGTGCAGGAAAGTGAGGAAGGAACAAAGAATCAGTATGAAAGCGAATTGTTCGGCGAATTGCTGAAACGCTACGGGAAAGATATCCGCTATGGGTATCACAAAATCCTTAACCTGCAGGCCGGAAGGAAATTCGTGGACAACCTCCCGAATTTCATGAGCAACAAACTGAACATTCTTGTGTATAATTTCGTGGATATGTTGTCTCACGCAAGGACTGAGATGGAAGTCATCCGTGAACTTGCCGACGATGAATCCGCCTACCGTTCGCTGACCCTTTCATGGTTCCGCCATTCACCCCTGATGGAGGTCATACAATACCTCGCTGCGCAAAACATCACCCTCCTGGTGACCACTGACCATGGATCGGTAAAGGTGGAAAATCCCGTTAAGGTTGTCGGCGACAGGAATACCAATACCAACCTTAGGTATAAGTTCGGGAAGGCTCTTGACTACAATAAGAAGGAAGTCTTTGAAGTGCGCAATCCCCAGGATATCTATCTTCCCCGGATCAATGTCAGCACCTCTTATATCTTTTGCCGCGAAAGTGATTTCTTCGCGTACCCCAACAATTATAACTATTTTGTGAATTACTACAGAAATACCTTCCAGCACGGAGGTATATCTATGGAAGAGGTGATGATCCCTTACATATATCTTAAACCTAAATAGCAAGAATGGATTTTTGCCTGCGTTGCAACAACACTGGTGTCCTGCCATTGATCGCCGGAAAGATATTGAAGGCTTACCCGGATCATCGTGTGTTTGCTTTATCGGGCATGATGGGCAGCGGAAAAACAACACTTATCCGCGAATTATGCAGGATTCTGGGCGTTAGCGAAGGGGTAGCCAGTCCTACCTTTGCCCTGGTGAATGAATATTATTCTGAATCTGCCGGCAGTATTTTTCATTTCGATTTCTACCGCATACATAAGCCGGAGGAAGCTTTGCAGATAGGCTGTGAGGAATACTTCTTCAGCGGGCAGTATTGTTTCATTGAATGGCCCGCGAAAATCCGGGAACTTTTACCTCCTTTCTGCGTATATGTGACTATCCTCTCCGAAGGAGAAGGAGAGGAGAGGCATTTTCTGATAAGTGAAACCGACAAACATCTGAGCTGAATATGTACCCTTCCGACAAAGAAAAAAGCAACCTCTTCTCCGAGGGCCTGATGCCCAAAACGGAGATGATGGAGATCAGGAAGCAGAAGATGCACCTGAAGATCGGAGTACCCAAAGAAATTGCATTCCAGGAAACAAGAATCGCCCTGGCTCCGGAAGCGGTGGCGATGCTGATCAACAACGGTCATCAGGTCTTTATCGAAAGCAATGCAGGCAAGGCCGCGCATTTTCCTGACCATGAATTCAGTGAGGCCGGAGCCAACATCGTATACACCCCCGAAGAGGTCTATAAGGCGGATATCATTCTCAAGGTGGCCCCCCCGGTTCTCAGCGAGATCGATTATCTGCATCCGCGCCAGGTGCTCTTTTCAGCCCTTCACCTGCCAGGACAGTCAGAAGATTACTTCCGCAGGATGATTGCGAAAAAGATCACAGCCATTTCCTACGAACATATCAAAGACCGCACGAATTCATTCCCGGTGATCAGGTCGATGAGTGAGATCGCGGGGAGCACGGCTATTTTTATCGCCCTGGAATACCTTGCCAGTCCGGAATACGGGAGGGGAAAAATGCTGGGCGGATTCAGCGGTATCACACCCTCGGAAGTTGTTGTACTGGGCGCGGGAACCGTCGCCGAATATGCCGTCCGGTCCGCACTCGGGCTGGGGGCCATGGTGAAGGTTTTCGATGATTCGATATACAAACTGAGAAGTATTCAGAATAAAGTCAATGCAAGGCTATTTACCTCTGTTATCCAGCAGAAGGTTCTGGTGAAAGCGATGAGGACTGCAGATGTGGTGATCGGTGCCATGCATTCGCACGAAGGAAGAACGCCCTGTGTGGTCACCGAAGATATGATCAGGGAAATGCAGAGCGGATCTGTCATTGTTGATGTCAGCATTGCCCAGGGCGGATGCTTTGAAACATCAAGAGTCACCAACCACACCCAGCCCGTTTTCAAGAAGCATGGGATTACCCACTATTGCGTACCCAATATTGCTTCAAGGGTGCCGCATACCGCCTCCTATGCCCTGAGCAATTTCTTTGCCCCCATCATTCAGCATATCGGCTCCGAAGGAGGGGTAGATGCCATCCTGAAATCCGACCCGGGAATACGCATGGGGGTTTACCTCTATCAAGGTATAATGACCAATAAGTACATCTCTGAAACTTACAATATTCCCTTCCAGGATATCGACCTCCTGATGGCAGGATTCTGACGCATCAGGGCCGGCGTTCCCAGATTTCATAAGTGTACGAAAGTCCGCAGCCGGGATCTTCGGGCACTTCAGCGGATTCCCTCAGCACCCACTCATCGGGAGAAATGTCAGGGAAAAATGTGTCCGCCTCAAAATCCTTGTGAACCCTCGTAATGTACAGGCGGTGGGCGCGATCCATAAACTGACGGTAAATGCTGCCACCCCCGATCACAAATGATTCTGCCTGATCTTCACACATGTCGACAGCCATATCTATCGAATAGGCCATCTCTGCCCCCTCAATCACTTCACCGGGGCAATCCGTGATCACAATATTCCTTCTGCGGGGCAGCGGTCGCACCGGCAAACTGTAATAGGTGTTCTTTCCCATCACCACAGTATGATCCGCTGTAATCTTCTTAAACCTTTTCAGATCATCAGGAATATGCCACAACAGGTCGTTGTTCTTCCCGATGGCATTATTTGAAGCGATAGCAACGATGATGGATATGATTTTCATAAGGTCCAGGGGGCTGTACTGACCGAAGTCTGAGATTTATTCTGTCTCTTCTTTTTCTTCGGCTGGGGTTCATACTTTTCATTCAGAAGATATATTGCCCTGAAGGTCAGGATGTTGTTGTACTGATCCCGAGTCCAGGTGGCCCCGCTCGGCGTAGGTCCGTAATTCCGGGTTCTGATTTTAGCCATGGAATAGGCATAGCGTACATCAAATTTCAGGTGCTTCCACACCCTCAGCTGGACGTCTACCAGTACATTCCAGTCATTTTTGGAAAACCTGTCTGCAGAATCCATGACCAAACCATGTTCAATTTCCCGGTAATGTACCCGGCGCCCCCAGGAGGCACCCAAACCTACGGTGAAAATGTGCTTGTCTTCATAGGAGAAAAGGACCGGCACTTCCAGGTAATCGAGCTTCACATGATAACAGGGACGGCCAAGATTATCAATCCCCGCTGGATTGAATTTCTTATAAGCTCCTTTCTGGCTGAAGAGGGTTTCCACATTAAAGCCAAAACCCTTGCCCAGCGGCAAGAGGGCGCCAACACCGGCATTCAGACCGGCCTTATAATAACCGTAAACCTCATCACCGTCGACCTGCGTCAGGTTCATGCCCAGGATCAGCAATCCCTTGATCTGCCTGTCTTCTGGCGTGTTGTCAGGCTTGTTCTGTGCGACTGCAGCCTGCAGCAAACCCAATGCAAGCAAAAACAGCATTACTCTTTTCATACACTTCATGTTTTCATCCCTGCCTGCGCCGGACCTGTGCCCTGATTAGCGCCTGCCTGATATTATTGATATTACGCCTGTCTGTCCTGACCTTTCATCGTTAACGAAATTCTGCGCCTTTTCATGTCCACCTCAAGAACTTTTACCATGACTTTCTGGTTCAGTTTGACAACCTGGTTTGGATCTTTGACAAACTGATCTGAAAGCTGGCTGATGTGTACCAGACCGTCCTGATGCACCCCGATATCGACAAATGCTCCAAAGGCCGTGATATTGGTAATAATTCCCGGCAGTAACATGCCTTCTCTCAGATCCTCCATCGTGCTCACTCCTTTATCAAACTCAAAGATATCAAATTTTTTACGGGGATCACGGCCCGGCCGCGAAAGCTCATTCATGATATCTGTCAGTGTCGGCAAACCGACGGAGCCTCCGGTGAAGTCTTCCAGCCGGATCTTCCCCCTAAGGTTTTCATCCCCGATCAGGTCTTCAACTGTACAATTCAGTTTCGACGCCATACCTGCCACCACATGGTAACTTTCGGGGTGAACGGCACTGCGGTCGAGGGGATTTGCAGCCTCCCGGATTCTTAAAAACCCGGCAGCCTGTTCGAATGCCTTGTCACCGAAACGGCTAACCTTCCTGAATTCTTCACGGGATCTGAAACCCCCGTTTTTATTGCGGTATTCAACAAAATTTTTGGCCAGTGTCGGACCCATCCCCGAAACATATGTCAGCAGTTCCTTACTGGCTGTGTTGGCTTCCACCCCGACCATATTCACGCAGCTCTCCACCACCCTGATCAGGCTGTCCTGCAACTGACCCTGGTCCACATCATGCTGATACTGACCAACCCCTATCGATTTGG
>CALGYY010000269.1 GCA_937934705.1 uncultured Bacteroidota bacterium | reverse complement strand
ATCAACGGAGGCAATAAAAGGGTGTACTTTCTGCTGAGCGGCAACCAGTTGATTTACGGCGATTATGAAGACGGTAACGTGAATACTCTTTTGTCTTCCTTTAAGAAGTACAGTTACAGCGCCAAGCTCGGGTTCACCCCGGCAAAAAAGCACTATTTCCTGCTGAACTATATGGGATCCAAGCATCGTAATGTCCGCTTTCCGGCTTTGCAGATGGACGAAAGGGAGGACAATACTTCAATTTATGGTTTCAGTTATGTTACAAAGGGCTATAAGGGAATTTTCAGCGGCGCCAGCCTGAAGGCCAGTTATGCAATGGTAGACCATGTTATGGATAACAAATGGCGTTCAAACGGCGATACGGTGGTGGCTGTTTCTGACGTGGATGCCAATACCCTGGGCATAAGGGGTGGTGTTGACCTGAATTTCAAAGACCGGTATTTTTTATTCATCGGAGGTGATTTCCAGTATATCACCAAAGATGGTGACCGGACCAAGGTGATGATCATGCAGCCGGTTTACAACGGCATGATACCTACCAAGGTGGAAGCCTTGTGGAATGACGCATGGGTGCGCAATATCGGCATTTACAGTGAGTTCAAAACCACACTGGGAACTTTTGATCTGGTAGGGGCAGTAAGACTTGATCTGAATCATGCGGATTCAAAACCCATAGAGCTTTACGGATCCTCAAGCCCCGGGACCACTCCTCCCCTGTTGCTGTACAATGATACCACCGAAAGCGATTTCATCAATTTCGGATTCAGCCTGGGTGCTACCAAGCGTTTCGGAAAGAAAATGTCGCTGAGTCTCTCCGCCGGCCGTGGCAGCCGGAGTCCCAACCTCCTGGAGCGCTTTATTATTCTGCTTCCTGTGGGATACGACAATTACGAATATATGGGAAATCCGCAACTGAAGCCGGAGACCAACAATGAAATCGATCTGACTTTCAAACACAATTGTGATAAAAGTGGTGCCTTTGAATTCAACATTTTCTATTCCCTGGTCGAGAATTTTATCATGGGAAGGAGAATTCCCTCATCGGTTCAGAAACCCTTAACCATGAACGTGCTTGGTGTTAAAGAATTCTACAATGCCGGAAACGCATCCTTCATGGGTTTTGAACTGGGCTATACCACTCCTGAGGCTTACCGCTGGGGAGTGAAACTGACAGCCGCATACACCTACGCTACACTGGCTGAGGTGACCAAGCAGGTGCTGGACCCCACCAAGATCATTTCGCAGCAGGTCATAGGGGAAGAAGTTCTGAAAAATGATGCTGTGCCGGAGATCCCGCCCCTGGAGGCCAATCTTATGGTTCATTATCGCTTCTGTAAAGGAAAGCTGATACCCAAAGCTTCAGTGAGGATGGTCCTTGATCAGGGGCACGTATCCGATGCTTTTTATGAACCGGCCACTCCGGGATTTGTTTTACTGAATCTCGGGCTTACTTACAAGTACAATCAGTTCATTACCCTCAGCGGGGGCGTGAATAACCTGCTGGATCAGGCATATTACGAACACCTGAACCGTAAGATCATCGGTACCAAAGGTAAATTGTACGAGCCGGGAAGGGTATTTTTTGTGAACCTGATGTTTAACCTTTAAAACTGACCATCATGAACAAGATTAGAACAATATTATTCCTGTTGATCATTGTTGCTTCATTTACTGCCTGTGATAAGGAGCGCGAGAGGAAGATCAGCTATTTTGTGACCAACAGCGTGGATGGATTTTCCATTTCTTACAGGGATGCGGATGGATTGATACAAACCACCTGGATTGATACCCAGAGCAAGACCGATAAGGTGGTTGTTTATTCTTATTATGCAGATCCCGGAGAAATCGTCTATATGAGTGTTACTGATACGGTCAGCACTTCATTTGTACAGGCAAAAATTTATATTGATGACAAGGTCTATAAAGAAGCTTCCCGGACAGACAATACAACCATGCCGGTGACCGTTTCAGGGTCAGTGCCTTACTAAAAATTCAGATATGAAAGCAAAGCTTTTTTTACTTGCGGGATTATGGCTGATATGTTTCAGTGCCTGTAAAAGGGAGGAAGTGATTCCTCCGGATGAGCAGGAAACCGGGAACATCAGCATTAAATTCACTCATTATGTAGACAGTGAACCCTTGCAGACCGATACCCTGCTTTATGTGAATGCTGCCGGGAATCAGTATATGATCAACGAGGTGCAGTATTTCATCAGCGATGTTGTGCTTATTTCGGAAGACAACAGTGAAGTGAGTATTGATGACTGGGAAGACATCCATTACGTGGACAGCGATATTCCCTCAACGATGAGCTGGACGGTTCCCGACAAGATCAAAACAGGGAATTACAAGGCCATCCGTTTCATTTTCGGGATCACACAGGCAAAGAACATCTCCTATATGTACGTGAATCCTCCGGAGAGGGATATGTTCTGGCCTGAATTCCTGGGAGGGGGCTATCATTATCTGAAGCTCAACGGAAAGTGGAAAGACACGGCCAATCTGGTCGTCCCGTTTGACTTTCATCTGGGCATAGGGCAGACTTATGCCGGGGGCGTTGTAGATGTGGATTCAATTACGGGTTTTGTTCAGAACTATTTCCAGCTCAACCTGCAGGATACAGTCTTTACAGTCAGCAAGGGAGCTACCACCCCTCTGGAGATCCGGATGAACATCAGCAACTGGTTCGACACACCGCATCTGTGGGATCATAATGTTTACGGCAGTTACATCATGCAAAATCAGGATGCTATGCAGAAGGCAAAGGAGAACGGTTTTGATGTTTTTTCGTACAGACTATTAAATTAAATCATAACAGATATGGATATTGAAGTTTTTTTTGAAGGGGAGAAGGGCGTGAATGCCCGGATCAGGAATCATGTAGTTAAGACGGATCAGCCGGTACAGGGGGGTGGCAAGGATAGTGCGGTGACACCCTTTGAATTATTCCTGGCCTCTCTGGCTACCTGTGCGGGTATTTATGTCAAGGGTTTCTGTGACCAGCGGGGGATTAGTGCAGAGGGGATTAAAATCACGCAATCCCACGAATTTGATACGCGGGGCATGGTCAAAAAGGTGGATATCCATATTGCAGTGCCGGAAGGTTTTCCGGAGAAATACATTGATTCACTCGTGGCTGTTGCCGGTCTTTGCAAGGTCAAACAGCATCTGGCAGCTCCTCCGGAAATTGCAGTGCATTCGGGCCTGGCAGGAATATAATACCGATGAAGGCAAAGGGTGCTGATGATAAGATCAGGGATCAGCTGCGTGTGCTTCCTGATGCACCCGGAGTTTACCAGTTTCTGGATGAGGGTGGACAGATACTCTATGTTGGCAAGGCCAGGAGTCTTAAAAAGAGGGTTTCATCCTATTTCAACAAAGAGAGCGGGCTGAGCGGTAAGACCATCATGCTGGTGCGGAAAACCTGTGATATCCGGACCATTGTTGTGAAGACGGAATATGATGCCTTGCTGCTGGAGAACAGCATGATCAAGGAACACCAGCCCCGTTATAACATCCTGCTCAGGGATGATAAAACCTATCCCTGGATCTGCATCAAAAATGAGCGTTTTCCGAGGGTGTTTCCTACCCGGACGATGATCCGCGACGGCTCACAGTATTTCGGTCCCTATGCATCTGTTCGCAACATGAACAATCTTCTGGAGCTGATCCGGCAGATCTACCCATTGCGCAGTTGTAAGCATAATTTGTCGGAAATGAACATCAGGGCAGGGAAATTCAGACTTTGCCTGGAGTATCATATCGGTAACTGTCTCGGTCCCTGCGAAGGATTACAAACCCCGGAGGATTATGAGGCGATGATCCGCAATATCCGCGAAATGGTACGTGGTAACATCGCACAGGTAGTACGCCAGCTTAAATCAGAAATGCAGGAACATGCTGAGCGTTATGAGTTTGAGCAGGCTCAGGCCCTCAAGGTCAGACTGGAATTGCTCGAAAAGTACCAGAGCAAATCTGCTGTGGTGAACCCGGCCATTGAAAGGGTCGATGTTTTCACGATCAGCGAAGACACACAAAGTGCCTGGGTCAATTTCATGAAGGTGGCCCATGGTTGTGTTGTGCAGTCGCATACTGTTGAAGTCAGGAAGCGCCTTGACGAAACACCGCAGGAGGTCCTGCTTCTGGTTATCGCCGAGATGCGGAGCAGTGGCTTGAGTGAAAGCAGCGAAATTCTGGTTCCGGTGATGCCCGACATGGAAATCCCCGGACTGGTTTTTACCGTCCCCCAGAGGGGTGATAAAAAGAACCTGCTTGAACTGTCGCTGCGTAACGCCCTTCATTACAAGGCAGAGTGCGAGAAGCAAAGGGAACTGGCCGATCCGGAGCGGCACACACGGCGGATCATGGAGCGTATGAAACTGGATCTGCGTCTGGGAGAATGGCCTGAGCACATCGAATGTTTCGATAATTCAAACACCCAGGGAACAGAAGCAGTAGCAGCCATGGTGGTGTTTCGCAAAGGCAAACCGGCAAAAAGCGAGTACCGTCATTTCAATATTAAAACGGTGAGTGGCCCTGATGATTACGCTTCTATGCAGGAGGTCATCACCCGGCGCTATCGAAGGATGACAGAAGAAGGAAGCGACCTGCCCCAGTTAATTATTGTGGATGGAGGAAAGGGACAATTATCGGCAGCAGTGGATGCCCTTACATCGCTGGGTATCTATGGAAAAACGGGTGTGATCGGCATTGCCAAGCGCCTAGAGGAAATTTATTATCCCAACGACCCCCTGCCCATGTATCTCGACAAAAAATCAGAAACACTGAGGGTCATTCAGCATATGCGTGATGAGGCGCATCGTTTTGGTATAACGCATCACAGAAAGAAAAGAGAAAAGGCGGTTATTAAAACGGAGTTGACCGGTATAGGGGGTATCGGGGAGCAAACAGCCCGTGCACTATTATTGCATTTCAAGTCTGTACGCAAGATCAGAGAAGCCTCTGTGGAAGAACTCACGGCGGTTGCAGGAAAAGCAAAGGCAAAAGTGATATACGACTATTTCAGAAAACAAAACTAAAACTGAAGAATATGAGAAGTTTATTATTGGCAGGACTGGTGCTGGTTTTATCCGGAATCAATGTCCCTGAACTGAATGCCGCAGGAGATCCTGATGCACGGATGCAGTCGGATGCCCCGGGCATTATCGACAGCAAAATGATTGAATCAAACAACCAGTTTGCCCTTGAGTTATACCGCATGATCCGGGCTGAAGATGCCAACACTTTCTTTGCGCCATACAGTATTTCAGCCGCTATGGCGATGACTTATGCCGGGGCGAGGGAGGAATCGGCCCGTCAGATCTCCGATGTGCTGCACTTCTCAAAGAATCTGAATACCTTCAACCGCTTTTATTCCGGTTTGCTGAAATACATCCGTTCGCTGAACCAGGCCGACAGTCTTGAACTCAGCACCGCCAATGCCTTGTTTGCGCAGGTGGATTATCCTTTCAGCGATGCTTATTTTAAGACCATCAGTGATTATTACGGTGCGGGGATGCAGAACCTGGATTTCAGGAATGAAACAGAGAAAAGCCGGGGGGTGATCAATCAATGGGTCGAGGAGCAAACCAAAAACAAAATTCAGGAGCTTCTGATACCCGGTATCCTGACCGAATTAACCCGGCTGGTATTGGTGAATGCCGTTTATTTCAACGGCAACTGGAAAAATGCTTTTGATCCTTCACAAAACCGAAAAATGGACTTCTATGTAAAAGCGGGAGAGCCCGTTATGACAGAATACATGTCGTATGAAGGCGATTTCCGCTACCTGGAGGAAGACAGTCTGCAAATCGTTGAATTACCCTATGCAGGAGGTAAAGCTTCAATGTGGGTGATGCTGCCGTCAACGCACTCAGCGATAACTATACTTGAAAGCAAGCTCAGCAAGGAGCAACTGACAATCTGGAACAATCACCTCTCAGGTAAAAAGATACAGTTACGCATACCGAAATTCAAAACCACCTCCGAGTTTGAACTTTCTGATGCCCTTAAAAAGATGGGCATGCCGCATCCTTTCAGCCTCGATGCCGACCTTTCGGGCATGACGGGGAAGAAGGACCTGATGATCGATAAAGTCGTTCACAAGGCCTTTATTGAAGTGAATGAAAAAGGAACTGAAGCTGCCGCAGCTACTGCGGTTGTGATCAGGACCAAAAATGGCGTGGAAATCACCCGGTTCTTCGCGAACAAACCTTTCATCTTCCTCATCCGTGAGAATACGTATGGGGGCATCTTATTCATGGGAAGAATCAATAATCCTTTGAAGTGATCATTTTGTATAAGTGAAGCGGGAATTGTTTATTTTTGATACACAGATGTTTTAATCCGCTTTAACCAAGACCCGTCAGCATGGAAGCAAAACTCATGATCGGAATTTTGGGTTCCGCCAAATCAGGAAAAACCCATACCTGGAATCTTCTTTTCGGCAAGCAAAACGTAAAAACAGGAAAAAAGACCCGCCGTCTGTATTTTGATGAAAACACCTGGGTGGATGTATTCCTGATTTCCCGATCGGCGCAGAAGCGAAAGATGGATGTCAAAAGCATTCTCAAGGGCAAAGATCCGGAAATCATCCTCTGCTCCATGCAATACGCCAAAAAACTGTCACAAACGCTGAAACATTTCGTTGATGGCGGGTATTTCATGTACATTCACTGGTTGAACCCGGGCTATAACGATAAGCATGATTTTCCGCTCTTTTTTGATTCTGACCTGGTCGATTATATTTTGAGTGTACCAGGTATGATGGGCGTCAGAAATGCCAAGGGTGATGCTGCAGAAAGAGTACAGGAGATACGGGATTTCCTCTACGGATGGGCTGCGGGCCGGGGATTGCTCAAAACCAGGTAGGAGAATTTATATATGCAGACTGCAGCCAGATGGGCATTTCCCTTTTTGTTTCTTTTGGTGTCATTGAATACCATGGGCCATCAGGAATATGGCAAATCACCTTCTTACCCCATGAAACCGGATTCACTCACCTATTATTACCAAAAAGCGGAGATGGCCTGTGATGGTGCTTACCGCGACCTGCTGATCAAAGCCAGACATCGTGACGATCGCCTCGCCCCCCCCTTTCTCAGGATGTTTGTTGAGCATTTTGAGCCTTCACGTTTCAGTTTTTCCCAGGGGATCGACAACAAAGATGGCAGCCTGTCATTCTGGTGGTTTATGGATGGTTTTTCGCTGAAGGGTGAGGCCGGCGATGTCATGGCTTCAGTAATGAATTATTGGACGGAAGCTTCTTACAAAAGGCTTGACGACCGCGAAGATGGACGAATGTGCTTTGAGTACGAAGAAGATAAAATTCTGTTCACTTTTGAAATGAACCCCTTTGTCAATTATACGGGGGGACCGGGTTGCGGGGGTTCGGTTTTCTTCCGGCTTACCATACTCACATACCTTCAGGAACCGGATGTAAAAACCATCCAGAAGCTTTATCCGCCGGTGGCTTGTCAGGTACTTCCCAGAAAGCTCGAAAAAGAGCTGGAGGGGAGGTTGTTTAAGTCGATTTCCTTCGGCGGGACCTGGGAGAATTATTATACCTGGAATCTGGATGTGAAATGCCCCGATGAGGCTGAGGCGGAAAGCCTGGGAAAAACCCTTACCCGCCTGCTGATCGAAGCGGGTTACAAATTTGTGGAAGAAAGAGAAAGCACGCGGACCTTCAATTTCAGTGATGCCTTTGGTACATCATTCTTCTATCTGACGAATGACGGAAGCAATATTCTGGGCCTGCGTTTCCAGCCCAATTCCTGATCTTAAGCGCTTTAATTCTTAATGAAGCGGGCTACGTATGAGGATGTGCCGATTTTAAGACAAGCCATATAGAAACCCGGATTCAGCGCAGAAACATCCATACTAAGTTGATCCTTTTCAACAAAGGAATTCAAAAGTACGCGTCCGCTCAGGTCACATATTTCAATCATGCCCTGTTGTTTCAGGGGTTCCGGAAGACTGATGTTCAGCGTTTGTTCGCAGGGGTTGGGAGAGAGCATAAAGAAAGCTTCATCGCGGATATCCCGCGTGGAAAGAATAACGCTTGAGGGTCCGTTCACCACCCAGTTGTTCGGGTCTACCTGCATTCCGGTCACCGCATGTGGAACACAGACTGCATAAGATTCGGTATTGCTGTTCTGATAAACACGGATCAGGGTATCCCCGCCGCTCCATAATACTTTGTATTCCATCAGCATTTTGAAAAGGGGAGTGGAAGAAGCGGATGTGCTCTGGTGGCTGGTGAAATAGAGAGTGTCGCCATACTTGTACCAGCTTATGGTGTATGATGGATAGCCTTCTCCGAAATACCACTGGTCGAAAAAGTCGGTCAGGTCGAGACCGGAGGTGGCCTCTGCAGATTCTTTGAAATCGAGACCACTGGCGACGCTGTCACGATACTCATCCTGAAAGTTCCGCAAACTGAGGAAAAAGACAGAGTCGTCCTGCATTTCAAACCTCAGCATATGGATAATGGCTGAACCTTTATCGTACGAAAGGCGTCCATCAAATATCCGGCTTTCATCATTGGTTTCTGCAGGCGGAATATAAATGCTGCCACCGGGTTCACTCATCACATTGTTGTGCACGTCGAGCATGTGTGATTGTGCCTCGGAATAGCTCCAGAGGTTCTCTGCTGCGATGTACTCACCGTATGAGGCAAAACCTTCATTGACCCATATGTCGCTCCAGGTGGCGCAGGTGACGTTATCACCGAACCACATATGGGCCAGTTCGTGGCACACAAGGTAAAAATTGAAATTACCGAGTGTGGTCATGGTCTGGTGTTCCATGCCTCCACCCAGTGGCGCCATGCAGTGACCGTATTTTTCTCTCATGAAAGGATACAAGCCCAGAAGATCTGAATAAAGTTCAATAAAGTCCGCTGTGCGGTCAATATCCGCTTGCCAGTAGGGAAGGGTAGAGGGGTTGTCATAAACAAAATTCTGGATCAGCAGGGAATCGGTCGTACCGGCAGGATGTGCGTAAATGTTGTACTCAACATACTTGGCCACTGAAGCGCTGATGAGATAAAAGACAATAGGGTAGGAGCTCTTCCATTCGTAGCGCAGCTTATTGTTGGGCATAGTGGTCACGGCTGTAAGAAGGCCGTTGGAGCCTGCTTTATTGGTATTGGAGGTGGTGATAAAAACCCAGCTGGAATCCGCTTTGTCAGTCAGCACCTGTTTACAGGGCCACCACTGGTTTGCATTAAAGGGCTCAGAAAGCGTCCAGGTCACCTGGTTTCCCCACGAAGGACTGAAATCGTTGGTAATCCCGGAAAAGAAACCACCGCCTGATCCCGGATCACCATGGTAATAGATCATGGCGACGAACTGATTTCCCTGAGTGATCGGAGTGCCTGTTGGGATGAAGATGTGGTCATTGTTATGCGTGAATGACTTCTGCACACCATTGATGAAAACGGAATCTACAGTAAGCTCATCGATCAGTTCCACGGCGAAAGTATCCATCTGGACAGCGACCACTGTGGCGTTAATACTGACATTACCGGCTACATATATCGACGTTCTTTCCAGTTGTATATCCAGAAAGTAGAAGCCAACATCGTATTGATCCATCAGTGCACTTTGGCGGTAACCTTCAAAAGCCCTGAGATTGGTGAAATGCCTGCGCTTGCAAACAGACTGTTCCTCTGTGGTGTTCAACTGGGCGAAAAGGCTCGTTACAGCCAGAAAGAGCAAAGCAGAAAGGAGTGACTTTTTCATATGGAAATGTATCTGGTTAATAATCTTTAACATTTGAAAACGCCTGAAATCGCTATTTTTGCAAACATACGAAAATATCCTGCGAAAGGCGTGCGTTTATTAAGGTTAGGGTATTAAATACAAGATGAAATGGAAACGGGATACGGAGTACTGATCGCCAGACTGGACGCTTTTATCCGGAAGTACTATAAGAATCAGCTGATAAGGGGTGCATTGTACGCCATTGCATTTGTAACTGCGATCTTTATCATCGTCAATATTCTGGAATATTTTGCCTATTTCGGAATACTGGCAAGAACGATCATTTTTTGGCTGTTTATTATTGTAAACACATATATCATTGCGAGGTATATAATTATCCCGCTGCTGCGCCTTTTCCGCATTGGAAAGATACTTTCGCATGAAGAAGCGGCACGGGTTATCGGAAAACATTTTACGGAAGTAAACGACAGTTTGCTGAATACTTTGCAGTTAAAAGAACTGAGTTTGAAGGAAGCGGGATCCAATGCTTTGCTCGAAGCCAGTATCGAGCAAAAGACGAAACGCCTGCACCCGATACCCTTTGCCTCAGCGATCAACCTGAAGCATAACAGAAAGTACCTGAAGTTCGCATTACCGCCGCTGGCTGTTTTATTGGTTATTTTAATCGCCTCACCGGGCTTGATCACGGGCCCGTCGGAGAGAATATTAGAATACCGGACCTATTTTGAGCGACCGGCACCGTTCCAGTTTGAGATCATGAATAAAAAACTGGAAGCAGTACAACAGGAAGATTATATTCTCGATGTAAAGGTCAGGGGAGACGAGGTCCCGGAGGAAGTTTTTATTGTTACCGGGGGCGGACGTTATCGTATGATCAGGGAGAACACAGTAAGCTTTCGGCATACGTTCAAGAATTTACAGAAGGAGATCAGCTTTTTCATTGAGGGTGATGGTTACCGTTCTAAGGATTATCTGCTGAAACTCATCGCCCGGCCTGTACTTGTATCGTTTGAGCTGGAGCTCGATTACCCGTCTTATACGGGAAAGAAGGATGAAACCCTTCAAAACTCAGGTGATATTGTCGTGCCGGAAGGGACCATGGTTAAGTGGAATATGAGCACAAGGGATGCGAGAAAGGTGATCATGGGATTTGTGGATAAAAAGGTTGAACTGAAGCCGGAAAGGAGCAATTTTTTCAGCTTCATGCGACAGTTCAGAAGCAGCCAGAATTATAGTGTAAAGGTGCTTAACGATTTCATGGTTAACAAAGACACCATGGGTTTCACGGTGAGTGTTGTGAGCGACCAGTATCCTGGAATACAGGTGGAAACAGTAAGAGATTCGGTATATGATAAGAGGATGTATTTTACCGGAAATATTCAGGATGATTATGGGTGTTCAAATCTTCTGTTCCGTTACAGGAAGATAGGTGCCGGAGGAGAAGGAACTGCTGAACAGAAATTGGAATTTGAAACTGTACCGATTCAGCCTGGAGTAACACAGCAGCAATTCTATTTTTTTTATGACTTAACCCGGCTGGGTGTTGAGGCGGGTGATCAGGTGGAATACTATTTTGAAGTTTGGGATAACGACGGGGTGAATGGCAGTAAGTCTACACGTACACAAAAGTATCTTTTCAAGGCGCCCACACTTGAGGAACTGAATGAAATGACGGAACAGTCAAATGAGCAGATCAAGCAGAAGATGGAAGATGCGATCAGGCAAACGGAACAGCTTCAGAGAGAATTGGAAAAGCTTGACAAGAAAATGACCGACAAGAAGACCCTGAATTTTCAGGAGAAGAAACAGGTTCAGGACCTGTTACAGCAACAGCAGGACCTCCAGCTTGAGATCGAAAAAATGAGCCTGATGCAGCAACAGAATAACATCAGAGAGCAGGAGTATAAGGATGTGGATCCGGAATTAGTGGAAAAGCAAAAGCAGCTCGAGAAATTGTTTCAGGAGGTCATGACTGACGAAATGAAAGAATTGTTCAGGCAGTTGCAGGAAATGATGGATAAGCTTGACAAGAAGCAGGTGAACGAAATGATCGACAAGATGCAATTGACCAATGAGGACATGAAGAAAGAACTGGACCGCAACCTGGAATTGTTCAAACAACTGGAGTTTGACAAAAAGCTATCGGAGACCATTGAAGAACTCAATAAACTGGCAGAGGAGCAGGAGAAATTAGCTAATGAAAGTAAAAATGATAAAGTAGATTCAGAAGACCTTAAGCTGAAGCAGGATGAATTGAATAAGAAGTTTGAAGAGCTGAGGGAGGAACTAAAGAAACTGAATGAGATGAACAATGCTTTGGAGGAACCCAAAGATTTAAAGAATACAGAACAACAGGAAGAGGATATTGAAAGCAAAATGCAACAAAGCAGCGATCAACTGGGAAAGAATAAAAAGCAGGGGGCATCAAAGTCTCAACAGGAAGCCGCAGAACAGATGGAGGAGATGGCCGATCAAATGCAGCAGATGCAGAATGAAATGAATGCAGAGGAGCAGGAGGAAGACATCAATGCTTTACGGCAGATACTCGAGAATCTGGTGAGTGTTTCCATCAATCAGGAGGCTTTGATGAAGCAGTTTGGAAAGATCAATCTGAATGATCCGCGCTTTGTAAAGATGATGGACAGGCAGAAGGAAATTAAGGATGATGTTGGGATGATCAAGGATTCATTGTATGCATTAAGTAAGCGTCAACCCATGATCGAGTCCTTTGTCAACAAGGAGATCAGCGACATCGACCGTGAGATGATGAAAATATTGGAAGCGCTTCATAACAGGAGTGTCCCTATGGCTACCGGGCATCAGCAGTATGTGATGACATCAGTTAATAATCTGGCCCTTATTCTTGCGGAAAGTCTGGATCAGATGCAGCAGCAGATGCAGAACATGGCGAACAGTTCATGTAAAGGCGGAAAGTGCAAAAAGAAAAGCGGTCAGGGAAAACCCAGTGCAGGTACGATGAAGCAGTTGCAGGAGCAGTTGAATAAGCAAATGCAGCAGTTAAAAGAGCAAATGGAAGGAAAATCGCCGGGAGGTAAGGGAGGAAATCAATCGATGAGTGAACAGTTGGCCCGCCTGGCCGCTCAGCAGGAAGCCCTTCGAAAGATGCTTCAGGAGTTTGGCGAGGAAGATAAAAGGAATGGTGGAAAGAATTCGGGAAACATTAGTGAGATGATGAAGGCCATGGAGCAGACGGAGCAGGATCTGGTAAATAAGATGATCACCAACGAAACCATGAAGAGACAACAGGAGATTCTGACCAGGTTGCTGGAATCAGAGAAGGCCGAGAAGGAAAGAGAGCTAGACGAGAAAAGGGAATCAAATGAGTCAAAAAATCACAATTATAGTAACCCAAATGATTTTTTTAAGTATAACAGGATAAAATCGAAGGATCAGGAGTTGCTGAAAACGGTTCCGCCGACGATGAACAGCTTTTATAAGCAGAAAGTAAACGAGTATTTTTATAACTTTGTAGAGTAAGAAGCATCCTGCGCAATGAAGAAAAGAACCCTTAAACTAAAAAGCCTTCCATCACAGATACATCTCATCGAGCGTTTTGTGGAGGATATTTGCGACGAGAATAACATCAACAACACCTACTTCGGGAATATCCTGGTGGCAGTGGCGGAAGCATTTGAGAATGCGGTCTACCATGGCAACCGGAACCAGGTTTCCAAGGAGATCGTACTCACTTTCGAGAGCAGGGAAAAGGGCTTGATGTTCGAGGTGAGGGACCAGGGTGAGGGTTTCAATATTGATCAGGTTCCGGATGCTACGGATGTGGAGAATAATCCGGACAAAAAGGGGAGTGGAATATATCTGATAAGGTCACTGGCTGATGAAGTAAGACATCTTGATCAGGGTCGGTGCATTCAGATGCTGTTTTATATTTCGTCGATCAATCAGCAAATGGCTGACGCGAGAGTGAAGAAGTTGAAGGAGTTTAAAACAGCAGTTAAGAAAGAAGACATCAAGCGGGATGAGGAATAATGAGTCCCCGTTTCAGACTTGATTTTTTTAACGATGGATCGCAGTACCGGATCCGGGATAAAAACAGAATAAGGCAGGTAGTGAAATGGCTCGTTCTGCGGGAGGGTTTCCGTGGAGCAGATATTAGTGTTGTCATCGTAAGTGATGATTTCCTGTATGATTATAACATGAAATATCTGAAACACGACACGTTGACAGATGTAATCACTTTTGATTTTACGGAAGTAAATTCTAAGATAGCGCGAGGAGAGATTTACATTAGTATCGATAGGGTAGGAGAAAACGCGCGCGAGTTCGGGGTGAAAAAGGATAAGGAATTGCGAAGGGTTATTTTCCACGGCGTACTTCATTTATGCGGGTATAAGGATAAGACGAAGGTTCAGAAGTTAAGCATGACAGAGAAGGAAGATGAGTGTCTGAAGAAGTTTGATTCCTTAAAGACAAAAATCAAGGTTTCACGTGGAACAATTTGAAATGATCAGCTTAGATTACGATATCATAGTTGTGGGGGGTGGTCACGCAGGATGCGAGGCCGCTGCTGCTGCTGCACGCATGGGATCGAAGGTCTTGCTGGTCAGCATGAACCTTTCGTTGATGGCGCAGATGTCGTGCAATCCGAGTATGGGCGGTGTTGCAAAAGGGCAAATTGTCAGAGAAATTGACGCCCTGGGAGGTTTGAGTGGTATCGTGACTGACCGTACCATGATACAGTTCCGCATGTTGAACCGTTCAAAAGGACCGGCCATGTGGAGTCCGAGGGCGCAGAATGACAGATATGAGTTTTCTGTAGTCTGGAAGGAAATGCTGGATGATATTCCGGGGCTGCATTTTCTTCAGGATACAGTACATGAGTTGAAGGTGAATGGCGACAGAATTGCCGGTGTAAGAACGAAGATGGGAGCAGAAATTAAGTGTAAAGCCGTGATTATATCTTCGGGAACTTTTTTAAACGGCATCATTCATATTGGTGAATTGAAGTTTGAAGGTGGAAGAATAGGGGAAGCATCAGCCGGGGGCTTGACTTCGAGCTTAACAGATTTGGGCTTGAGAAGTGACAGGATGAAGACAGGAACACCGGTCAGAGTGGATGGACGGAGTATCAATTTTGATAAGTTAACGGAGCAGAAAGGTGATGATCATCCGGATTGTTTTTCATACTTGAAAAAGACCAGATTGGAGTATCAATGTTCATGCTGGCTGGCCTATACTTCGTCTGAGGTCCATGATATTCTCAGAAAAGGTTTTGAAAAATCTCCGATGTTCCAGGGACGCATCAAGGGCATAGGACCCAGATACTGTCCGTCGATTGAAGATAAGATTGAGCGCTTTTCGCAACGCGACAGGCACCAGTTGTTTGTGGAGCCGGAAGGAAGGCGTTCAATTGAATATTATATCAATGGGTTTTCCTCATCATTACCGGCTGAGATACAGTACGAGGCATTAAGAAAGATTGAGGGCTTCGAGAATGCAAGAATATTCAGACCCGGATACGCAATTGAATATGATTATTTCCCCCCTGTTCAGCTTAAACATAGTCTTGAATCACGACTGGTGGAGGGCTTATACCTGGCTGGTCAGGTGAACGGTACTACCGGATATGAAGAGGCAGCTGCCCAGGGTTTGATGGCAGGAATTAACGCACATCAGAAAATTCAGCAAAAACCAGAGTTTGTGCTAACAAGATCTGAGGCCTATATCGGTGTATTAATCGACGATCTGATCAATAAGGGGGTGGATGAACCTTACCGGATGTTCACCTCCAGGGCGGAGTTCAGGATACTTTTAAGGCAGGATAATGCCGACCTGAGACTGACAGAGAAGGCGTATGAAATTGGTCTGGCGGGCTGCGAAAGATATGAGAAACTGATTGAAAAGAAGAAACAGATAGAAAAAATCAAAAACTTTCTGGCGCAAAACAGTGTTACACCTTTGGAAGCGAATAGCTATCTGGAGCAACAGCAAAGTGCATTACTGGGTCAAAAGGCAAAGCTGGATTACCTCTTATTGCGACCCCAAATCAGCCTGGAAAGTATGCTCAGACACATCAAATCGCTGAATGATTTTGCGCAGAGAAACCCCGAAATTCCGGCTGAGGTCTATGAAGAAGTGGAAATTATGATCAAGTACCATAATTATATTGAGAAGGAACAGGAGGTTGCTTCTAAATTATCAAGGCTGGAGGGTATCAGACTAAGGGAGGATTTTGATTATAGAAGTCTAAAATCGCTTTCGTTCGAAGCACGTGAGAAATTGTCCAAAATACGGCCTCAGACCATAGGACAAGCTTCGAGAATTGCCGGGGTTTCCCCTTCCGATATTTCCGTTTTGTTGGTATTTTTAGGGAGATAATTTTGTGTTTCACGTGAAACAATTCATGAATGGAAGAACTCAAAAATTGTAAGCTTTGTGAAGGAAGTGTTTTTGAAACGCATCTAAAGTGCAGGGACCATTTCCTGAGCGGAGAAGAATTTATCATTGCCAGATGCACAAATTGTGGTTTCTTATTTACAAATCCACGACCTGAAGCAGCTCATCTTGGAGCTTACTACAAGTCGGAGAATTATATTTCGCACTCCAACAACAGGAAAGGATTACTCAATAAGATTTATCATTCGGTAAGACGATACAATCACAAACAGAAATATAAGCTGATCAGCCGGCTTTTGCAGAAAGGGGATATTTTAGATATCGGATGTGCAACAGGAGAATTTCTGAACTATTTTAAGGAAAGAGGATGGCAGGTCATAGGGGTTGAGCCGGATGCCGACGCCAGAGCCTTTGCAAAAACCCAATACCATATAGATGTACTGCCTGAAGAAGCATTGACCAGGATTGAAAACAGAAAATTCGATATCATCAGTTTGTGGCATGTTTTGGAACACGTACCTTCATTAAACGAACGAATGAAAAGAATCCGGGATCTGCTAAAAGACGATGGTTATGTTGTTATTGCAGTGCCCAATGCAAAAAGCAATGATGCCTCCTGGTATGGTGAATTCTGGGCAGGCTATGATGTGCCCCGACATCTTTATCATTTTACGCAGGCGACAGCCGGGGCTTTATTTAAGAAGCATGGTTTTGATCTGGCAGAAATTCATCCCATGAAATTTGATGCCTATTACGTCAGCCTTCTCAGTGAAAAATATAAAACGGGAAAGAAAAGTTTGGTGAAAGCCATTAAGAGGGGATGGAAATCGAACAGTTGGGCAAAAAAGAATGATAGTGACTATTCAAGTCTCATTTTTATCCTGAAAAAGCAAAAAACCGAATTATAAGGCCTACATTTGAATAATGGGGGCCTCTGGTATTTCGGGTCCCGGATAAAGAAAAAATGCTTTAAATCGCTTCTAATTCGCTCATTACTTATGGGTTTAAAAATCAAACGATTAGGCAGCGAAAAGTGGTTCTTCAGACCAAAATGGTCCTCTCCGTGGACCATATGGGCATTTTTTGGCCTCTCTGTACTTTTTATTGCGGGCGGCATTTTTCTGAATACATATTTCAGGAATGTTTGCAACAATAAAGAGCAATTCCTGGAAAAAGCTCAGGAGGTCATGCTCGAAAAAGAACAGATTGCAAAAAGTCTTCTTGATTTTACCGTTGATGCCCTTGGTGAAAAAGGGACAAGGAATTTCTTTGAACGGGATGAATTCAGGAGTTATACGGGTGAGGGTATCAGTTTGTCAGTTTATGAACGCGACAGCCTGATCTATTGGTCAGATGTCAGCCACCCGGCTGAAAATTTTTATAATAAAGAATTTGACACGATCGGTTTAGTACAATCAGGTAATGGTTGGTACAACATGTTGATGAAGGAAGTTGACGACTATAAAGTCCTGGTAGCAATTTCAATAAGATCTGAATACCGATATGAAAATGATTATTTAAATCACGGATTCGACCCGGCTTTTGAATTACCGGAGCAGGTCAATCTGGATACGGCAAAGGGTGATTTTCAGATATTTGACTCAGATGGAAATTTCCTGTTTTCCCTGGTTTTTAAAAAGAAGATACCCCTCAGCACAAACGAAGTTTTGACCTTATTGATCCTGTATCTCTGTGGTTTAATGCTATTGCTCGCCACTCTCTTTCAGCTTCATCGCAGGATAGCCGCGTACTACAAGAATGCCTGGTTGTTTATCCCTGCATTCATCTTTGATGTTTTGCTGATCAGGGGATGTCTTTTTCATTTCAGAATACCGCATTCTCTTTACGAAAGTGCACTCTTCGGACCTTTGCTGTACGCCTCAAATGAAATGTTGCCTTCGTTTGGAGATCTGCTGGTTAATGCACTGTTATTTGCGGTGATCGCCTGGGTGTTCTACCGCTATTTCGATCCGCTGGGAAACAGAAAACTGAAACTGAATGCCTACCTGCGTATAATCATATCCAGTGGGATTATTGCATTATGGGGAGTAGCCTTTACGTATATGTGCAGCATCTGGAAGGGGATGATTCTGGACTCTGTAATTGCCTATTCGCTGAACAATGTTTTCAACCTGAATGCATACAGCTTGTTTGGCTTCATCGTGATAGCCTCCCTGGCACTGGGGTTTGCACAGATCAGTATCAGATTGCTGCAGTTTTGCATGAGAATCACAGAAAGACCTTCTGGCTTCCGGGTTTCTGCACTTTTTGGAATGTCGGTATTTATATTGTTCCACGTACTGAATTATCCTTCACTATGGGTGCAGCTGGCTGCGTATATCGTGCTTATCACCGGACTGGCCGTAGCGCGCCCAAGGGCAGGTGAGCGTTACCTTTTTGCCCGCATATTGTTTGGTCTTGTTTTCTTCTCGGTCTTCTTCACCTATATATTACACCAAAACAATCAGTTCAAGGAAAAAGAAAAGCGGATCAGCCTGGCCCGTAAACTCTCAGCGGGACAGGATCCGATAGCAGAATTCCTGTTTGAAGATCTTGAAAAAGAAATGATTGAGGATCAGCAACTCAGACAACTGATCGGCGGATATCCCCAATCGGAGGATGAAACACGGAATTATTTGGCCAGTAAATACTTTCGGGGGTATTGGGATAAATACCAGACACAGATTACTTTGTGTGCACCCGGCGACAGCCTCTTTATCAAACCGGCCATGAGTAATCAGTCTTGCCTGGATTACTTTGCAGGATTGAAAAAGGAGTTCGCAAAAACAACCCCGGGCCCACATCTTTTCATACTCAACTATGGGACCGGAGGCAATAGTTATCTGGCTGAATTTGAGTTTGTTGTTGACAGCGCAAGAAGTGTTTACGCCTTCATCGAAATGTATTCCAAATTCATCCCCAAAGGATTGGGTTACCCTGAGTTGCTCATCGACAAAAAGATTTTCCTGAATACGGATATTTCAAATTACTCTTACGCGCGTTACCGTAACGGTCAGCTTGTTGATGCTTACGGCCGTTACTATTACAGCATTCAGCAGGATGCCCGGGATACGCTGGCCGAAGATCAGGGTTTCTTTTTAAGAAACGATCACGATCATTTGTTCTATCGCATCGATCCTTTTTCTGAACTAATCATTACAAAAAAGAAAGTCAGCACCCTGGAGGCAATGGCCCCGTTTTCGCTCCTCTTTCTTTTCTTTTCTCTCTATCTTCTTACCTATACTGTAATTGTCACATTCCCATATCGAAAAACACCTGTAAAACTGAACTTTAAGAATCGTTTGCAGCTTTCGATGATCGCCATCATCCTGATTTCTTTTGTACTGATTGGTGTTTCAATGTACTACTATATCAGAAACCTGAATGAGAATAAAAATATTGAAAATCTGAGTGAAAAAGCGCTTTCAATTCTCATCGAGACTCAGGCGAAATTGGCACAATATGATAGTTTAACCCCTGAATTAGAGTCGTATGCGTCGAACTGGCTGGTGAAATTTTCAAATGTATTTTTCACGGACATCAACCTGTTCAATCTGGAAGGTAAACTCATTTCCAGTTCACGGCCTCAGATCTTCAACGAGGGCTTAATCGGGCCCAGAATGGATCCGGGGGCGTATAAAGAATTGTCAATCAATAAGAAAACTATTTTTATACACAAAGAAAGAATTGGCGGACTGGATTACTATTCGGCCTATTTGCCATTTTATAATTATGAAAATAAGCAAACTGCCTATCTGAACCTGCCGTATTTTGCCAGGGAAAATGAGCTGAAGCAGGAGTTGTCGACCTTCATGATGACTTTCATCAATATATACGTATTCCTGGTCGCTATAGCCATAATCATTGCACTGATCATTGCCGGAAGAATGACCCGTCCCCTGAAAGAGATCAGGGATAAAATCGGCCGGGTCAAGCTGGGCGGAAGAAATGAGAAGATAGTTTGGGAGAGGCAGATGGATGAGATTGGTGATTTGGTGAACGAATACAACCGAATGGTTGATGAGTTGGCTCTGAGTGCCGATCTGCTCGCGCGGTCGGAGCGGGAAAGTGCCTGGAGGGAAATGGCCAGACAGGTTGCCCACGAGATCAAAAACCCGCTGACTCCTATGAAACTCAGCGTTCAATACCTTGAAAAGGCGTGGAACGATAAGGCCCCCGATTGGGATTCCAGACTGAAGAGATTTACAATCACCTTAATAGAGCAGATTGATTCATTGTCGGCAATTGCAACGGCCTTTTCCGATTTTGCCAAGATGCCCAAATCAGAAATGAGTACAATTGACTTGCGGGAAGTTATTAACACTGCAATAGCCACATTTTCCGGCCACAGAGTCAGGATTGTTTTTCTTCCGGCAGATGAGGGGGAGTTCAGTGTTAAGGCCGACAAAAAGCAAATTATCAGGGTGTTGAATAATCTTTTAACCAATGCGGTTCAGGCTTTGGAGCAAAGCGATGAGCCCAGGATAGAGATTGAGCTTATCAGGGAAAGTAATATGCTTAGGGTCAGTGTAAAAGATAATGGTCCCGGCATCAGTGAAGAGCAAAAACCGAGGATATTCATGCCCAATTTTTCCACCAAAAGTGAGGGCATGGGTCTTGGGTTGGCGATGGTCAAAAGCATCATCGACAGCCATGGAGGTTCCATCTGGTTCTTATCCCGGGAAGGAGAGGGGGCCAGTTTTTACTTTGAGTTACCCGAATCAAGACCGGAATCACGGGAATAACCCCGGGGCATTTGAGTTCACGAAATCCCGCTCTACGGGACCCCGGCCCCATATTCTCCCGCCTGAGGCGGGGGGATTACTCGGCCTTCGGCCTCATGAGATCGCTTCGCTCTTTGTTCGACTAGCATTTTCCCGAAGGGACGCCTTTGGCGCAATTCGCCTTCGGCTCTCGAAAACACAGTCTCACGAATAAACTACCAAACTACATTTTCAAATTGCTTCAGGAAACGAATGTCGTTTTCGGAGAACAGCCGAAGATCTTTTACCTGGAATTTCAGGTTGGTGATGCGCTCAACGCCCATCCCAAAGGCGAAACCGGAGTAGATTTCGGGGTCTATACCGCAGTTTATCAGGACATTGGGGTCAACCATTCCGCAGCCAAGAATTTCGACCCAACCGGTCTTTTTACACATCGGACACCCTTCTCCTTTGCAGATCAGGCACGAAATGTCCATTTCCGCTGAAGGCTCAGTAAAAGGGAAATACGAGGGACGGAGCCGGATTTCGGTTTCAGGACCAAACATTTCGCGTGAAAAGTACAGCAAAGTTTGTCTGAGATCAGCGAAACTGACTCCTTTATCGATATAAAGGCCTTCTATCTGATGAAAGAACACATGGGCACGGGCAGAGATGGCTTCGTTGCGGTAAACACGTCCCGGTGCCATAATACGAATCGGGGGTTTTGAGGTTTCCATCGTCCGCACCTGTACAGAAGAAGTATGGGTGCGCAGTGCTATTTCAGGATCGGTTTGAATGAAAAAAGTATCCTGCATATCACGGGCAGGATGTTCCGGGGGGAAATTTAATGCTGTGAAATTGTGCCAGTCATCCTCAATTTCAGGTCCTTCTGCTACCTGGTAGCCCAAAACCGAAAATATTCTGAGAATTTCATTTCTGACCAGGGAGATCGGGTGACGGGCCCCGCGGTGATTCACATTGACAGGAAGTGTAAAGTCCTGTTGTATTGTATCTTGTGAAACATCGGGGAGTATGGTTTCCTTCAATTGGTCGATCTTTTCCTGTGCAGAATTTTTTAGTTCGTTGAGCAGACGTCCGGTATCTTTTTTTTCTTCAGCGGCCATTTCCCTGAAACGGGCAAACAAGGCAGTGATCAGTCCGTTTTTTCCCAGCATCCTGATGCGGAATTGTTCCACGGCATCCGCCCCTGAAGCCTCAAAGGCCCTGATCTCTTCCAACACTTCGTTAATCTGCTCTTTCATATCTTAAAAATAAAAAACCGGGCCGGCGATCCCAGGCCCGGAAATAATATTAACAGCCTGTTATTCAGTAATTAGTTCGATACTAAACACCACATCCTGTACGGGTTTGTCACCCCCGCCGGTCTTTACTGCGGCGATTTTATCCACCACATCAAGGCCTTCATAAACCTCACCGAAAGCAGTGTATGAACCGTCAAGGTGGGGTGTTCCCCCGATGGTTTTATAAACCTCACGCTGTGCCTGCGTGAAAGTATGACCGCTTCGCTGCTGAATGATATCCAGCTCGCTGTCGTTAAAAACCCGTCCCTGGACAATATAAAACTGTGACCCTGATGATTCTTTATCGGGGTTGATATTGTCCGGCATACGAGCAGCAGCGAGAACTCCTTTGTAATGAAAATGCTCATCATTGATTTCCGCAGGAATTGTATAACCGGGATCTTCCTTCTTTTTTGCGTTCCAACCGCCCTGGATCATAAACTGGTTAATTACCCTGTGAAAAATAGATCCGTTATACCAGCCTTCCTGCACCAGCTTTTTAAAGTTGTCGCGGTGCTTGGGTGTATCATTGTATAATTTAATCTTGATGTCGCCCATCGAGGTTTTAATGAGGAATTTCAATTCGGGCTGGGGATCAAGGATCTGGGCATTTGCATTCATAAGAAAAAGGAAAATTAATGTAATCAAAGGAAGCATCGTTTTTTTCATAAACGAAATCTTTTTTAGTAAATTTGCAACTTTTAGAACCTTTTTGTATTAGCTACGTAAAATTTTCACAAAAGTAAAAAAATAAGGGCAATCATGAAAAGACTGATGTTAAAAACCCTGTCGGCGACCTTGTTGTTGACCATCTTCGCAATGCTGGCCTTTGTGGGCTGCAAAGAAGAAGAAACGGAGATTACGGCCGTGATTACTGTGAAATATCAGGCTGATACCACGATTATTGTCCCCTTTGCCGATATCGTAATTGGTAAGGATTACGATGATGTCAGGGTAGAGGGAAAGGCTGATGCGACAGGCATGTTTACCGCCACCTTCAAGCTTGAAGCGATCCTTGAAGTTGTTGCCTCCAAAGATACCAATACCGGAACCGGCCCCCAGGAATATCCGGTGGTAGGTACTACCACCATCAGGTTACGTCCGGGAGAAACGGCCTATAAGACGGTTTACGTAAGATAAGCGGAAGTTTTGTGCGATCAGCGGCTGTCCAATGGACGGCCGTTTTTTTTGACCATGAATTCCGGAAACCGGGAAACCGGGAAATCCCGCAGAGCGCTGTCTTACTTCATCCTTTCATTGTAACACTGCCGGCACAGAGGCTCATAACTATCTGTTTCCCCAAGCAATACCAGCTTATCATTCGCCACTTTGCGATAGGAATACTGGGCCAGACCCCCGCAGCCCAGGCAAACAGCATGTACCTTGCTCACATATTCTGCGGTTGCCATGAGTGCCGGCATGGGGCCGAATGGTTTGCCCATGAAATCCATGTCAAGCCCGGCTACGATGACCCGTAAACCACGGTTAGCCAGTTCGTTGCAGACAGGTATCAGCTCGCTGTCGAAAAACTGGGCTTCATCAATACCTACGACATCCACTTCGTTCAGCAATAAGAGGATCTGGGAGGCACTCTGCACGGGGGTGCTGTTGATGGCGTTTTCGTTGTGTGAGACCACCTTTTCCTCGTCGTATCGGGTGTCAATTTCAGGCTTGAATATCTCTACGGACTGACGTGCATAAACAGCCCTGCGCATGCGCCGGATAAGCTCTTCGGTCTTCCCGGAAAACATGGAACCGCAAACGACCTCTATCCAACCCCTTTTTCTTTTTTCGGTATTTGAATTCTCTATAAACATGCGACAAACACTGCGGTTTTGCGTGCCCCGAAACGTAACAAAGCATTTTTGATCAGCAGAAAACAAAGATATTTGAAAAAAAAGCAAGGCAAGTCAATCGGCAATTATTTATTTTGTAAAACGTTTCATTTAAAATCCGGCTTATGAGCAGAAAGATCTTATTGAATGACATTCAGGTGTTGTGCGAAATGATACAGGATCAGTCAGCTATCGTCCGGACCTATGAAGGAAAAATCCCGCAGATAGAAATTGATATTCTTCTGGCCAACATCCGCAGGTTGTACGAGGATTACCTGGAGTTATCGAAGATTAATGAACGTTACCGCATTGTGCCCGATAATCAGGAAGAAGAGGTCGCTCCGCCTGAGGATGAGACGCCGCCGCTTCACAAGGAAAACCCTGAACTCAATGAAGCCAAAGAGGAGCTTCAGCAGGATGAAATTCCGGTGAAGGAAACCTTCCGGGATACGGTGGTGAAACCTCCCGAAAACATGCATAAAAATGTTCAGCAAAAGAAAGTCAGGGATCAAAGCCCGATGGATCTTTTTGCTGACGCAGAGAATCTGACCCTTGTCGACAAGTTCAGGGATCAGAAGAAATCGACGCATGATGTATTGACAGGACAAAACAAGGAAAAAACCCTTGGGGAAACCATACTTCATCCGATCGGGGATCTGCGGACCGGGATAGGCGTGAATGACCGTTTCCTGATGATGAATGAGCTGTTCAGGGGATCCATGGGTGATTATGAGCAAGCGATGACTGAGCTGAACAAACAGGCCGACCTGTCATCCGCCCTCTCACTTCTGAACGAAATGGAAACCAGATTTCGCTGGAATACCGGATCAGATGCCTTCCGGAGATTGCAGGAAATTCTGCGCCGAAGATTTACTTAAACACCTATAAATGAAACATTTTCTTGTTTTTTGGATATTGTTTTTCGCCTCCTTATATCTCCCGGCGCAGGATATTACCTATGCACGCAGCATGATCGACTCTCTCTGTTCTCCGGCATTCAAGGGGCGCGGATATGTTGAAGGGGGTGACCGCAAGGCGGCTGAGTTTCTGCAACGACAATTGGTGGGTCTGGGGGTGGAGCCGGTGGGTGGTTCATACTTTCAGTCTTACACCATCAACATCAATTCCTTCCCGGGAGAAATGCGTCTGGCGATTGACAATAAAACCCTGGTGCCGGGTCGCGATTATATCACCAGCAGTTCTTCACCATCAATCAGCGGTAATTACAGTTTACTTTTTCTGGAGTCAGATGATCTGGATGATCCGTCACGCCTCGCGAAATTCAAGAAGAAAAAGCTTCAGCAAACCATCCTCATCATCGATACCACGATCCAGGGATTTGATGAACCCCACCTCTTTACTGCAGCCGGATGGATACTGGCAACCAAAACGCTTCCGGCCTTTGACGTATCCGAAGGCCTGCAGCTTACCCCTTTCCCGGTCATTTATGTTCCACGTGAAAAAGTCAGCCCAGACATGAAGAAGGCGGAAATCGTCATTGAAAATCAATATTTGAGACCGCATAAAACTCAAAATGTTCTGGGAACCTTACCGGGTACATCCATCAGTGATACCTTCATCATCTTTACTGCGCATTATGACCATGTGGGCATGATGGGAAAAGAGACCATGTTTCCCGGAGCACACGACAACGCAAGCGGTTGCGCCATGCTGCTCGATCTGGCCAGGCACTATGCCCAAAGCGATCATCGAAGCAGGTATGGGATGGCTTTCATGTTTTTTTCAGGAGAAGAAGCTGGATTATTGGGTTCGGCTTTTTACTGCGAGAAGCCACGTATTCCGCTGGAAATGACCAAGTTGGTTGTTAATCTCGACATGCTTGGATCCGGCAGTGAAGGAATTAAAGTTGTGAACGGAAGTACCTTGCCGTTTTATTTCGACATGCTGGTTGGGATCAATAAGCAGTATTCTTTGCTGAAAAATGTGAGTCCCAGGGGCAAAGCACGCAACAGCGATCATTACTGGTTTGACCAGAAAGGGGTGGACGCCTTGTTTATCTATACCCTGGGAGATGAATGGAAGCACTATCACGATGTGGATGACCGGCCGGAAGACTTGCCGCTGACAGAATATGAAGACCTGTTCAGGCTTTTGGTCTATATGGTCGAAAGGATAGAGGAGTAATCAACTGAGGCCCCGGTCCGGGCGTCAGGCTTTACCTTTTTTCAGGTAATAATCTAACAATTTACGGGCAGCAATATAGGCACTGGTTTTTTGCTGATCAATTTCCTTTTCAAGGCTGGTGATCATTTTACGGATCTGGGGATCCTGATAGAAACGCTGGCTGATCATTTCACTGATACTCTGGTGCATTCTCATTCGTGACTGCTGATTCCGTTTCTCCTGAAAATATCCTGAGGCCTGGGTGAATGCCTTGTGGTTTTCAATGACGTCCCAGATTTCTGCAATACCGGTGAATTCTCTGGCTGAACAACTCAGCACAGGGCTTGTCCACCCCGACTCCTGGGGGGGAAAAAGCATGAGCGCGTTCCTGTAGTCGCTTTCAGCCATGCGGGCCCGGCGAACATTATCACCATCTGCTTTATTGATGACCAGGGCGTCGGCCATCTCCATAATACCGCGCTTGATCCCCTGAAGTTCGTCCCCGGCACCGGCAATCATCAGTAAGAGAAAGAAATCTACCATGGAATGAACCGCAGTTTCTGACTGGCCCACACCGACGGTTTCGATGAAAATCACATCGTAAGATGCAGCTTCGCAGAGAATAATACTTTCCCAGGTTTTTCGCGCAACCCCACCCAGGGTCCCTGATGAGGGGGAAGGACGGATATAGGCTTCCGCATGGGAGGAAAGGGCTTCCATCCTGGTCTTATCTCCGAGAATGCTGCCTTTTGAACGGCTGCTGCTGGGGTCAACTGCCAGTACTGCCAGCCGGTGACTTTTGCGGATCAGATATGTACCCAGCGCTTCGATCAGCGTGCTTTTTCCCGCACCGGGAACACCGGTGATACCGACTCTGACCGATTGACCGCTAAAGGGGAGACAAAGCCCGATCAGATCCTGTGCAAGCTCCTGATCCTCATATCGAAGACTTTCTACAAGGGTGATGGCCCGGCTCAACATGACCCGATCACCTTTCCTTATTCCGTCAAACAACTCGGAGGAAGTAAAGGTCTTTTTCCTTCTCAATTTCAATCGCTGCACAGCTTCTTCACTCACCTGCGGTGGTTGCTCTATCCCTTCGAGGACCTTTAATGCTGATTTTTTTTGTCGCGCCATTGACTGCAAAGTTAATATTGTTTCGAATGATTGCATTTATGCCTGTGATTGCGAATTTCTCTTCAACTTCGCAACGGCAATGAGGATACGGGTTTCTGATATTCTTTTGCTTATCAGGGGTTCGGGAGTCCTCCACTCCCGAACCTTTTTCTTTTTATACGTGAGACTGTGTTTTCAAGAGCCGAAGGCGAATTGCGCCAAAGGCGTCCCTTCGGGAAAATACTAGTCGAACAACTAAGCGAAGCGACCTCATGAGGCCGCAGGCCGAGTAATCCCCCCGCCTCAGGCGGGGGAGGGTATAATACCCCGCTGCTCTGCGGCAGCTTGTCCCGCCTCAGGCGGGAGAATAAGGGGCCGGGGCCCCGCTGAGCGGGATTTCGTGAACTCAAATGCCCCGGGGTACATACCCGTGATTCAAATCATTAATCAGTGGTCTGTAGTTCTCCCAGGAGTAATCTGAAAGTTCAGTATTTCATTGCTTTACTTTTGTCGCGCCAAAAGTAACAA
>CALGYY010000268.1 GCA_937934705.1 uncultured Bacteroidota bacterium | reverse complement strand
TATTTCAACGGACGCATATGAACTTTGAAGATGGCTTTGCGTTCATCCAGATCAGGCAGTTCAACATGGATCTGACGGTCGAAACGTCCGGCCCTGAGTAATGCACGGTCAAGGATATCCGCACGGTTGGTTGCTGCCAGAATGATCACGCCCTGGTTACTGGAGAAACCATCCATCTCGGTGAGCAACTGATTCAGTGTATTCTCTCTCTCGTCATTCGCTCCCGTGATGGCGTTGCGCCCGCGGGCCCGTCCGATCGCATCAATCTCATCGATAAAAATGATACAGGGAGCCTTTTCCTTGGCCTGCTTGAAAAGGTCGCGCACCCGGGAAGCTCCTACTCCGACAAACATCTCCACAAAATCAGAACCGGATAATGAAAAGAATGGAACCCGTGCTTCACCTGCTACGGCCTTGGCCAGAAGGGTCTTGCCGGTCCCCGGAGGACCTACCAGTAAAGCTCCCTTAGGAATCTTCCCGCCCAACTGCGTATATTTTTTCGGGTCTTTCAGGAACTCCACGATCTCCATGATCTCTACCTTGGCCTCGTCAAGCCCTGCAACATCGTTAAAATTGATGCTGACACTGGTGTTCTTATCGAAAAGCTGTGCCTTGGATTTACCTACATTGAAGATCTGACCGCCGCCCGAACCCCTGCCCATGACCCGCATCAGCACAAACCATAGCACAATCAGCAGGATAATAGGAATGACCCAGCTCAGGATCTCCCCGCCCCAATTGCGCTGTGTTTCGTAGGAGATGTCCAGGGGCTGTTCTTCAGCCAGTATCCTCTGCTTTTCAGCCGGTGTTTTGCCTGCAGTGTCCGCCGTAAGTATCTTGTTCTCGGCTGTCCTGACCTTCTGCTCAAACTGGTCAATGGAGCCGATTTCAAAAGTGTAGTGCGGACCCTTGTTGATGCTGCCGCCGATGCCCTGTTTCCGGAATTCCTTATAGGCAGTGTCACTCTCGATCTTATCCAGCCTGATGTAAATCTGGGCCATCTCCTTGTTGATCACCACAACTTTCTCTACATCTTTCCTGGATAGCATTTTCTCGAACTGCATCCAGGTGGTCTCCTGCGAAGAGCCCCCCCAGTCATAGAATTGCAAAGCAATAAAGACCACCGCCAGTATACCGTAGATCCAGTAGAAGTTAAACTTCCGCTTGGGTGCCCCTGGCTTGTTCTTATTGGATAATGGATTGTTGTTCTGTTCGCTCATGTTGTTTTTCTTTCTCTAATCTTCACTCTCGTACTTAATGATCTCAGCATCTGCCCAAAGCTTTTCAAGCTGGTAAAACGATCTGGTTTGCTCCTGAAATATATGAACCACAACGTCCACAAAATCAAGAAGGATCCACTCGGCATTTTCAAAGCCTTCCCTGTGCCATGGCTTCTCTTTCAGTTTTACCCTGACCTGATCCTCCACAGCATCTGCGATGGCTTCCACATGGGTGCGTGAAGTGCCGTGACAGATCACGAAGTAATTGCAGATACTGCCTTTAACCCCGGTCAGGTTCAAACTAACGATCCCTTTGCCCTTTTTGTCCTGTATGCTTGCTATAACGGCTTCGCTCAGAATAAGTGATTCATTTTTGGCTTTTTTTCCCGGCATTCGCTGATTCTTGGTTAATCTTGCAAAATTAATCATTTTTGCAGAATCATTGGGAAATATCCCTGTCCTGACATATGCCCGCCAAAACAAAGCGTTTCTTATATCTGGAGCAGACAGACAGCACGCAGAATGCCCTCAGGGAGGCTCTGGAGGCAGGTGGTGCTCATGAAGAACTTGTGATTTATGCCGGAGAGCAGACCAAAGGGCGTGGTATGGCCGGGAATTATTGGTTGAGTGAAAAAGGTATGAATCTGACCTTTAGTACCGTCTGGTGGCCTTCCTTCTTACCTGCCCACGATCAGTTCTGTATGAGCATGGCAGTTGCTGTGGCTATCCGCCGTTTTACGGAAGTCTGTATCAGCGATAGAGATATCCGGATCAAATGGCCGAATGATATCTATGCGGACGGAAAGAAGATCTCGGGGATGCTGATTGAAAATGTAGTGCAGGGCGGCGTCATCAACCGTGCACTGATCGGCATTGGCCTCAATGTGAACCAGTGCGTATTCCCTCCGGAAATACCGGACGCAGTTTCTTTAAAAATGCTCACTGGAAAAGATTATGATCTTGGCCATCTCCTCGCGCAAATCGTCGAATCTCTGGATGAGTCGTATAAACGCCTCCGTTACGATCGTCACGGGATCATGCAGGAGTATCTTTCTTATTTGTACCGGAGAATGGAATGGTCGGTCTATGGTTTCAGAGATGGTCATAAGGAGGCCCGTGTGACCGGCGTGGATGAGTTCGGTCACCTCTTACTTGAATTGCGCAATGGCTCAATGATCAGCTGTGACCTGAAGGAGGTGACTTTCATCAGATGAACACTCCTGAAGAAGCAAATGTCGGAAAACTTGCGCCCGTATGGCTGAAGGCCGCCGTGCTGGGGAGCCTCTGGGCATCTTCAGAAATCATTCTCGGAAGCTTTCTGCATAACCTTCATGTTCCGCTTCGCAGCATGGTGCTGGCAGCTATCGGCGTCAGTCTGATGGTGGCTGCGGGGCGCAACTGGTCAGACCGCGGGCTTTACTGGCGCAGTGGACTGATCTGCGCCTTGCTGAAATCAACTTCTCCTTCAGGAGTCATCCTCGCGCCAATGGTGGCTATCTGTGCTCAGGGTTTCCTGATGGAATTAAGTGTAAGAACCGGCGGCAGAAACCTGCTGGCCTGGCTGGCCGGTGGTATGCTGGCTGTTTCATGGAACCTGGCGCAAATGATCCTATACTACCTGTTGCTTTACGGTTGGGATGCCGTCGGGATCTATCACAAGCTTTATGATCTTGTGGCGGAAGCTTTCCCCTTACCTGAAGGACGTTATCTCCTGCCCGTGTATGCTGCACTTTTCCTGCACACAGGATTTGGTCTGGCGGGTGCGTTCACCGGTTATTTCCTTGCAGCTTCCCGGAAAAAAATGGATATACAACAGCAGTCGGTCCCTTCAGAAAAAGTACTCAGATTCATGAAGGAACAGAAACGGGTCAGTCCGCAATATCTGCCCTTTTTGTTTTTAAATGCCTTGCTGCTGCTGGGATTCCTGGTGCTCATCCCCTGGCTCCGGTTTCCGCTGGATCTGATCATGCCATGGCCATTGCTGATCTTCTGGTGGATACGTTACCGCAGCAGCATGCGCCTGCTGAGAAAACCGGGTTTCTGGCTGGGCTTTTTTATCGTTAGCCTGCTGGCCGCTTTTCTCATTGACCAGGCCAGGAATGAATTCACCGAATTCAGTTTCAACGGACTGAAACTTGGTCTGGCCATCAATATGCGGGCGCTCGTGATCATCACCGGTCTTATGGCCACAGGGGTGGAGCTCGCCAATCCGCTCATCAGGCAGCGGATGAAGAAATCATGGCTGAGAAATTTGTTTCTTTCCATGGAGGCTGCCAGCCGCATCCTTCCCGAGATGATTGCACAATTGCCGCCTCCGCGCTTTCTCCTCTTTCATCCGCTGAAAGCATTTGCTATGCAGGTCCGCAAAGTGGATCACTGGCTGACTATCCTCTGGGTCCGTAACCAGCCCAAACCCTTTTTGGTGATGATCAGCGGAGCAGTACATTCCGGCAAGACCAACTTGCTGAAAGATATTCTCAGCAGGCTTAAAGACAGAAATATCAAATGCGGCGGACTGATCAGCATGAGTGTTTTTGAAGGGAAGTCCAGAGCGGGCTATGACCTGCATGATTGCATGTCGGATGAACGGTGGTCTTTTTCCAGAATCTCAGGGAAAGGTAAGCTGCAGATCGGTAATTATAAAGTAGAGGCAGCTGCACTGGAGCGGGCATATCAAAGCCTGCGGCGGGCGCTTGACTCCGATGCTGAAATCCTGGTGCTGGATGAAGTCGGCCCCTGGGAACTTACCGGAAACGGTTTTGCAGGGATGCTGCCAGCCATGCTCATGAAAAGGGATAAAGTGCTGATCTGGGTCGTCAGGGAAGCTGTGCTGGAGCCTCTCATCCGGCAATGGGGACTCGAGAGTGCAATCATATTCAGAACAGATCAGGGGAGCAGTTCGGATGTTGTTGCAAGGATTGAAGAAATACTCCGCTCAGGTAAAAATCCGCATCAGGCAGCAGTACTTTAGATATTGTCTTGAATAAATGCAGGTATCCCTACCTGTTCATGATGCGGAGAAAATTTTTTGAGGGTGCCGGGTTGAAGATGTCGGCAAAGCCCGTATCTTAGTGCACCCTGCAAATATGTATTGAAGGGTAACCCTGTTCATCGGTTTTACGAAAACATAGCTTTCATCTAACAAATCCATACCTGATAATGAAAAAAGGAACGCAGATTCTGTTTGTACTCCTCGCGCTGTCGTTGCAAATGCAGGCACAGATCCTCGTGGTTGAGGAACTGCAGTGTAATGGCAGCAGCAACGCTGACCTCACGGTGCAGACCTTCATGTGCGGAACCCCGCCCTTCTCGTTTGTGTGGACCACCGGGCAGCTGACCCAGACCATTACCAACGTCCCGGCCGGGGATTATACCGTTTATGTGTCTGATAACTCCCTCCCCGCGCAGATCACGGTGTTTTCCTATACTTTGCATGATCCGCCGCTGCTGCAGGGCTACCTGGCCAAAAATGATGTGGCCTGCGGAGGAGGAAACGACGGTAATGCCTTCGCGGTTTTTTCAGGGGGCACAGGCAGCCTGTCATACCTCTGGTCCACAGGAGATGTCTCGCCCTTTATCAATAACCTGACTGCGGGGACATATACTGTTACTGTGACCGATGGTAACGGATGTCAGGCCATAGATTCGGCAACCATCAATGAACCATCCCCGATTGTGATCGGTCTGGATTCCATCGATCACCTGACCTGCCCGGGTTACGACAATGGCGCCATCTGGCTGACCATCAGCGGAGGGAGCGGAAATCTGAATACCACATGGATTTATAACAACGTGATTTATCCTGTGGTTTCCGAAGATCTTACCATGCTCAGTCCGGGCGTTTATGATATCCAGGTTGTCGATTCAGCAGGATGCAGTGCCGATGCATCTTTCACCATCCTGCAGCCGATGCCGACTTTTTATATCGACTCCGTACGACCGGTCAACTGCAACAACGGGGCAGAAGGTTATTGGTCTATTGAACCGATCGGGGCATTTGATCCATATGTGGCGATTTTCAGTACAGGCGATACCATTTCCACGGATACTGTGGCCGCTCCCTGGGTCAGCGGGCTGACCGCAGGGACTTACACCTGTGTGATGACGGCCAGCAACGGGTGCTCGGCTGAATTCAACCTGCAGCTGGACCAGCCTTTACCCATAACGGCCAGTGATGTAGTGGTTACTGACGTTTTCTGCTACGGCGCTTCCACAGGTTCAATTGTACTGGGAACGATCAACGGTGGTAATGATCCTTACACTTTCGTCTGGAATAATGGTGCCATCGGTAACCCGCTGATCAATGTGGTCGCCGGCAATTATACCGTGACCATAACGGATTCCGTGGGATGCGCTGTTACCCGGGGTTTCAAAATTGACCAGCCATTTGAATCCATTAAATTCTTCCCTGAAGTCTGGCCCACAACCTGTGCATATACCATCGACGGCAGGATTAAACTCGATGATATGCATGTATTCTGGTCCCCCTATCTGAACTTTTTGCTCCTTTATGATACCAGCGGCGTACTCCTGGATACCCTTGCCATGGGCGAAATCCGTGGCGGGCTTGCCGCCGGACCATATGCCTGCGTACTGATCAACCAATACGGATGTACAGCCAGTGATACTGTTTGGGTGGAGTCCGGACCTGATGATTGTGACCTTCTCGTGATCCCCAATATGGTGACCCCGAACGCCGATGGATTCAACGATGTTTTCAGACTGGAGAACAGCTGTAATTACGATGCATTTATGGTTGTGATATATGATGATATGGGAAAAGAAGTCTTTGAGTCCGATGATTGTGCTTTCAGCTGGGATCCGCTGACTGCCCGGAATGTATCCAATACAGTATATTATTATTATATACAAATCACTGAAGAGGGCCAGGTGTACGAGTATAAGAATTCTATTAATATTCATTTTTAAGGAGGAGAACCGAAATGAGAATCAAGACCTATTTACCGGCTTTGCTGATCCTGGCGACAGCGTTTTCTTCCTTTGCCCAGCTTCAGCCCGGGCAGGGAATCAATGAATTCTCACACAAGGCCCCGGAAATCCATAACCTTGCCCTGCTGCCCAACCGTGCTGTGCCCAGCCTGATGTTCATGGCCGGAAGTCGCATGGATGGATTCGGTAACCATCCTTTCGATGCTTCTTTGCTGGCCTCTGGTTATCTGATCGATCGGCTGGGCGGAGGTTTGAAAGTAAATTATGATCAGGCGGGACTTTCGTCAAAACTGGATATCCAGCTGGGACTTTCCTATTATGTCTTTTTGTCGAAGGACAAAGCAGGAGAAGAGGGAGAGAAGCAAAGAGGGGATAAATTCAGCTTTTTCCTTGCCGGACATTTCACACAGGACAGGATACGGCAGGAAGACATCGTGGTCATCCAGACGGATGACCCCAATCTTCTGAACGTTGGAGAAGTGGCCCCGGGGGGGAATGCCTCCGCCGGTATTGCTTTTCTTCGGGAGGATCGGTATTATGCCGGCATCAGCGTCAGCAACCTGTTTGAACATAAAACCGCTTTTATGAACCCGCTCTGGGAGAACCGTCAGAAACGGCAGTACTTTGTCTCCGGGGCTTATACTTTTTCCCTCAGCAAAAAAACGCCCCTGGATCTGCAACTGTATGCCAGCGGAACCATGCTGACTGCTGATGCCTATCAGTGGCTGGCAGGTGCTGAACTGACCGTATTAAAAGCTTTCGGAGCCGGAGTGGCCTGGAGGTCCAACGGATCATTGCGCTTCGACCTCAGTGTGAAAGCACAGTCGTGGGACTTCGGATATGCCTGCAGCTACGGCGCATGGGTGGATGCCACTGCATATACCTACAAAGGCTTCTCCAACTCCATTTTTGTCCGCAAACTGTTCAATGAAGGCAGGAGGTCGGGAAAATGAAAAAGATGTGCGTCATACTTAGTATCGCACTCACCGCTTTAATGACGGTCAGCGGAAGCGCACAGACAGGAGGCGGGCCTGCCTGGAGGTATATTCATCCCGACGACACCCTGGTACTCGACGTTTTTCCATATAACAGCAAGGCCGATGACTACGCTCCCCTGAGTCTTAAAAACGGCGGTTTTCTGTTTACGTCTTCACGTAACAATCATTCGAGTGATAACCGCGTGCTATTTGGAAATGAGAACATCTGGCACTGCCGCCGCCTCGAAGCACGATTCTCCTCACCCGCATTGTCAGAGTTCCTGAACAGCGATGACCAGACGGCCATTGCGGGTGTTTCCGGTGACCATGCTTCCGTGTTTATATATAAATCTTTCGACAACGGCGACCTCTATGTCACCCGGCTTGAAGAAGGAAAGTGGCAACCCTCACTCAGAATGGGCGGGATCATCAACAGTCCTTACCACGAGCAATCGGCCGCGACATTCAACGGACTGATGGTTTGGTCGAGCGACCGGCCCGGTGGAAAGGGCGGGCATGACCTTTACTGGTGCAGGGCAGGGGAGGATGGACAATATACCGAGGCCATTCCGCTGAACGCCGTCAATACCGGCGGAGAGGAGATGGATGTTCGCTTCGGCGCAGATGGTCGCTATCTGTATTTCTGTTCCGACGGACTGCAACCCGGGGAAACCTCCTTCGACATCTGGAGGACTGCACTGGATTCAAACGGGCAGTGGATGAAACCGGAAGCACTCGGCTTTCCTGTAAATACGCCACACAACGACAGGGATTTCTTTGATGCGGACTCGGTATTCTTTCTGGCCTCCGACCGGCCGGGTGGCAGCGGTGACTACGATATATACAAGGGTTGGGTGATGTCACCCAAGCCCAGCATACGTAAGCTCAGACTGGCTGCATACAATTCGAAAGCACAGACCGATACCCTGATTGTTATCGAAAAAGACCGTTATGGAGTGATGAATGATATTCTAGACAGCGCCGGATTTACAGAGTATTATGCACGCGTGCAGATCGGGGCCTTCTCAAACCTGACAGTGGAGCAGTTCAAGGCGGCTCATCCATCACTGAGGTCAACGCCCATTATCATTGAATGGGTCAGGACGGACCGCGGACGGATCGGGAAGTTCATGGTTGATAAGCGCTTTGCTTCTTTGAAAGATGCTGCTATTGTGCAGGAAGAAATGTGGAACAGGCATAATATCAGGGATGCTTTCATCGCGGTGTACAATACAGATAATGAACGCATCGCCATTTACAATTCCATCAAAGGAGAGTTTGTGATGCTGAGCGCAGGCGCGAAGCCGGTCATTTTCTGATCCTGATCAGCGGGAATCACGGGTATGAACCCCGGGGCAAGCCCCGGCCCCATATTCTCCCGCCTGAGGCGGGACAAGCTGCCGCAGAGCAGCGGGGTATTATACCCTCCGCCTTTGGCGGGATTACTCGGCCTGCGGCCTCATGAGGTCGCTTCGCTTAGTTGTTCGACTAGCATTTTCAATTCGCCTTCGGCTCTTGAAAACACAGTCTCACGA
>CALGYY010000267.1 GCA_937934705.1 uncultured Bacteroidota bacterium | reverse complement strand
AGATAAAGGAATGTGACTGGAGTTCAGACGTGTGCTCTTCCGATCTACTGTTTGCCAGCCTCAAACCCCTGGCAGCAGCCATTAACCGCCAACTCGTATGAACCCGCTGGGAAAGAACATACGCCACCTGAGGCTGAAAAAGAAGATCAGTCCCGCGCAGATGCGCGAAAAATGCGGCATTACCACACCCATTGAGCTCATTGAACAGGGAAAAGCAGACCCCGGCGTAAAGGAACTGATGCGGCTGGCGGAGGTTCTCAATTTTCCGCTGGAGCGGCTGCTGTATGAAGACCTGAGTTGCTGCTCAAAAGAGTTCCGGAATATCAGGCTGTTGGCGATGGATGTCGACGGCGTTCTCACAGATGGCGGCATGTACTATTCACAATCGGGCGACGAACTGAAAAAGTTCAACACCAAAGACGGTATGGCCCTGATCAAAATGGCTGAAGCGGGCATCCCCACGGCTTTTATAAGCAGCGGTATCAATGATAATATCATACAGGCCAGGGCGAAAATGCTTAAGGTGCCGTATGTATACGTCGGGACGTGGAAAAAGCTTGAAATCCTTGATAAATGGTGCAGGGAGATGAAAATCAGGCGCGAAGATGTGGCTTACATCGGGGATGATGTGAATGATCTTCCGGTGATACGCGCCGTGGGTTTCAGCGCATGCCCCTCGGATGCCGTTGACAAAGTCCGCAACGAGGTCAGCGTGGTCCTGAGCCATAAAGGCGGTGATGCCTGTGTCCGCGAATTCGTGGACCGTTATATCATGGACATCGTTTAGAACTACAGGTGTTCCCTGATATACTGTTCAATCGCCCGGTAAAGATGTAAACGGTCAATCCCGCCCACATTGTGCTCGTGACCGGGATAAACCGAGTAATCCACCAAAACACCTTTCTTAACACACTGCTGGATAAAATCCAGGGAGTTCTGCTGTACAACCGTGGGATCCATGGTGCCGTGAATGATCAGCAGACGGGCTTTCAACAGGTCCACCCTATTGGTGAGGGCTGAACGGTCATAACCGGCAGCATTCTCTGCCGGAGTATCCATATAACGCTCTCCATACATCACCTCATAGTACTTCCAGTCACAAACCGGTCCTCCGGCTACACCAACCTTAAAAGCTTCCGGGTGCTGAACAAGCATGGAGATCGTCATGAAACCGCCGTAGCTCCAGCCGTGCACGCCAATGCGGTTACGGTCAACATAAGGGAGGGATTTCAGATAGTTCACCCCCGTCATCTGGTCTTTGACTTCCTGCACCCCCACTTGCCGGTGTATGACCTGCTCAAATTCCTGACCCCGGCCTGCAGTACCGTGGTTATCCATCCCGAAGACAATATATCCCTGGTTGGCGAGATAATTCAGGAATAATCCGGCGCCACCCAGCCAGGTATTGGTGATGAGCTGATTGTGAGGCCCCCCGTATACATACACCAGTACGGGGTAACGACGCGTGGAATCAAAATCAGCGGGTGTGATCAGTCTGCAGTACAGATCATCCCCCAGATCGCTCTTCAGGGTGAAGATCCTTGTTTTACCCAGCTTATAATCTTTCAAAGGGTTCTCGTCACGCACAAGCTCTTTCAGCTTTTTGCCTTCCGAAGAGTAGGCTGAATAGAGGGAAGCAATGGACAGACTGGAGAAATCATCAATAAAGTGCGACAGGTCGTCCGACAGGATTACATCATGCCAGCCGGCACCTTCTGTCAGCCTTTTGATCTTTCCTGACGGTATTTCGATGTTATAAAGATCCCGGCAGACGGGACTTTCTTTGGTGGCTGAAAACCAGGCCTTTTTGTCATCAGCCGATATTCCGTGAAATTGGGTGACCATCCAGTTGCCACTGGTCAATTGCTTGATCAGCTGACCATTTAAATCATAAAGATAGAGGTGATTGTATCCGTCGCGCGGACTTTGCCAGATAAACTGCGCCGGGTTTTTCTTCAGGAATACCGGACCGTGCAGCGGTTCCACGTATTGAGGGTCTGTTTCTTCAAATAGGGTTCGTAAATACTTTCCGTTTGAGGCATCGTACATTTTCAGCCACATATGATCCTGCGCACGGTTTAATACCGCCACAAGGATATACTTTGAATCAGGGGTCCAGGTGATGTTGGTCAGAAACTCCTCTCCGGGAGCTCCGGTATTCAGAAAGACCAGAGATGAATTTGCGGTATTGTATATCCCGATACTCACCACGTGACTGTTCATCCCTGCCATGGGATAGCGCGTATTCTCAACAACAGCCGGTACCTGACTGATGTCAACCAGGGGGTAGTTCGTCACCATGCTTTCATCCATGCGGTAAAAGGCCAGCGCCTTGCCATCCGGTGACCAGAAAGTACCTTTTTCGATTCCCCACTCATTGCGGTGCACGATCTGTCCTGTAATCACCCCGGTATCCGGTTCGAAACTGAGCTGGACCTGCTTTTCTCCCATGGCCACGAAAAGATTGTTATCACGGGTGTAGGCAACATAAGCAGTCAGCGGAGCCATGTCGTGGTTTTGGGCCTCTTTTTCGCAAATGGCCAGCTTCCGGGCTTTTCCGGTGCTCAGCACGTATTCATACATCACCTGATCCGCCAGGAAAGAAAAACGGTCGCTGTCGGCCCATGTTACAAAGGGGAAACGCTTCTGAGATGATCCGCCCACCGCCTTTATGGCCGTATTGAGTTTTTCCAGACTCACCAGGATTTGTTCATCCTCTTTGTCAAGGCTGCCCTTCATCAGGGCATTGGCCTCCTGGAATGAGTAGGCCGGACTGTTGCCGATCCACTGCAGGCCGCTGTAGGATTCCGGGTACAGATCCCTGTTACGGAAAATGTCTTCAAGGGTAAAGACTTTGCTTTGTGCGAAAAGCGCAGCCATCAGCAGCATGGCGATGGCTGTTGATAAGATCATTTTTTTCATGTTGATCAGTTCAGGCTTGCCGCAGCCTTTTGGGCTTTGTCGGCAGGCAGGTGAATGTATCCCATCTCGGGCATATAATTCTGTCCTATGCCGAGGATCCACCGGATGAAGGCGTTAATCGCCGGATCCGCGGGTTTCTCAGGACATACAAGGTATAACTCCCTGACCGGAGGGGAGGGAAGTTTCCCGTTCATAACGGCGTCGCTCAGGATGGACAATTTGTCGTAATACTGCTCATTGTCGTTGATGGTGCCGTCAGCATTAAGGTCCATCGGGAGGATATAGATCCCTTTCTTTTTCAGGCCCGTTTGCAGGTCATAGGCCCCCAGTATCGAACAATACCCGAGCCCTCCGGGATCGTTGCTGAGCCGTCGTACCATGTCAACCTCAGTGGCGCAGCGCTGACCTTTGATCGCTGATAATTCAAGCCCCAGATAGCCCGCCCAGAAAGCTGCCGTTCCGGAACTGTCGTCAAGGCAGTATACGTTGATCTCTTCATTTCCGGCACGGCGGGCCAGTTCTCCCCAACGGGTGATTTTTCCGGTGAAAGCGGCAGCCAGTTTTTCTCTGCTGAGTCCATTCATCACAAGAGGTTGAATGTGATGATTGTCGAAACTGAAAACAGGCATCACCGCATCCAGGGCCACCGGTACAGCAAAGTATCCCATAGCCTTTTCTTCTTCAGTCAGGGGTCTGGAGATCATCGCCACCTGGCATTCCCTGCGCCCGAGCAGGCTCATGGCTTTTTCCGAAGGAACTCCCCTGACGATCATTTTAACGCCCGGATGATCCTGAATAAATACCGAAGACCATTTTACCATCATCGGGTATAGGGTTTGGGACTCCATCACCTTAAACTCTCCCTTCAGCTGAAGGCTGTCTGCCGGCTTATCGTCAGCATTCTCTTTCTTATTGCTGTTGCCGCAGGCTGTCATTATCATCGCAGCGGCCATGATCACTATTAACCATCTTAACATATGAATACACTTTGGTGTATGCAAAAATAAGCGGATTTTTCCTTCGGCTGAAACAAAAACAGCGAGGACGTCCGAAAACCGCCGGAACTACGGTTCTGATCTGCAAACTCCGCGCTTCTCCCGACAGATGTTTATGCTTTTCCCGGAAATGCCTATCTTTGAAAAAACTACCCTTATGAAAAACTTCCTGCCTGAGCCCGGAAAATACGGTAAGAGAATACTATGGGGAACCGCCCTCACAACCCTCACCTGGCTGGGCTGCGATATGGGCCCGGGGCTGAAAGCCTCTGCCGGCGGGGCAGCCCGGGAAGATGAAGATAGCGATCAGGATCCCGAAAGAATACGGAAACTCAATGCCCAAAGCGAATGGCGCGCACTGAAAGCGGTTTGGAAATATCTTGACGCCGTGGAGCCGGGAAAGGATGCGGATTCCCTTACCGCATACACCCCTTATTTTTATTCGGGAAGCGACAATTATGAAAAGTGCTGGCAAACATCCGACAGCCTGAGTAAGATCATGGGACAGATTGAGCCGGGGCTCTACCGGCTGACCCAGGAGAACCTGGCGGATTCAGCGGAGATTGAAATACTGCTTAAAGTGATCCATAGCAGAATTGAATATATCTATACCGGATTCAGAAGTATGATGATGCGCATGATGCCGCCTCCCGGACAGGTAGAGCGGGAGCAACGGATCGTGGATCTGGAATTCAGGATTGACCGGATACGCCGGCTTCAGAAATCAGGCGCACTGGATGAGGAGGAGGCCAAACTCGCACTGGACATCGTGATGGATGATCTGAAAACCTATGAGGCACTGGATATTCTTGGCTCGTCATCTCCGTCGTTCCTGTATCACGGAATGCTTTACCGTGAAAGCGAAAACGACACCATACCGGTGTTCAACAGGGCCGTGAATGAGTTTGACAGGCAGCGGCGCAGCTTTCTCAAATCCTACCGTCCCGAAAAGGCCGACGAAGCACAAAAGCAGACTTATCTCGCCTATGAAAAGGCGCACCGGGAATTGGCCGGACTCAATGCCCTGCAGCCTTCCCTCAGGGAACTGCTCCACGACCTGATGTTCAATGACTGAGATTTACCTGGTGCTTGAACTGAGCCAGTCCTGCAACCTGGACTGTCTGTATTGCTATAACATATGGAAGGAACCGCAGGCGCAGGCGGCACACGAAATGGATTACAGGCGGGCCCTGCAAGTGATCGAAAGAATGAGGTCTGCCTGTTTTATCGGCGGCATTACCTATACGGGAGGAGAACCCCTGCTTTGCAGGGATCTCTTTTTAATTGCCGCAGAGGTTCAGCGTCTGGGACTTCCTCAGAGCATCACCACCAACGGGATGCTGGTCGGCCCGGATGAAGCCCGTAAGCTGAAGGAATCTGGCTTTGCCCATGCGGAAGTCTCTATCCCCTCGGTGAATGAAGAACTCTATCGGAAGATCTGTGGCGGGGGAAGCCTGAAACAGGCCCGTGCAGCCGTGCTTCACATGGCCGGTCAGAAAATCCGCTGCTCGGTTTCCGCTGTTCTGACCGCATTGAATCATCAGGAATTACGAGAAATGATCGGGATCGCGGCAGCATTGGGTGCCGGTCATTTTCTGCTTAACCGCTTTGTTGCCGGAGGCCGCGGCCTAAAGTTCCGGAATGAACTGGACTTATCTCGGCAGCAGCTGCAGGAAGTCCTTGAAACAGCCGAGCGCGCCTCCGCGGATTTCCGCATCCCCGTGATCGTAAACATCCCGATGGAGCATTGCCTCTATTCAACGGCTGATCTCAAACACCTTCACTTTTCATCCTGCGAATGCGGACGCTTCAAATGGCTGGCCGGAGCCGACGGCCTGCTGAGAACCTGTGAACAGAATCCTGAAACCATCGGAAATATTCTTGAAGAAGAAACAGATTTCCTGATGAGTAAAAAAATTACGGGCGACTTCCGTGCCCGTAATCTGTTTGCCGATTGTGAATCAAAACCCTGTTACACCCGATGCGGCGGTGGTTGCCGCTTTGTTCACACTAACTGAGTTTCTTCACCTGCTTCACATATTCCTTGGTAAATACCTTATACCACTTGTCGCCCAGGGTATACTCCGTTACTTTGACCTTGGCAACAATTCCCGGATTGGCCTGGTAGTCGCGCACTGCCAGTGCCCTGGCCAGGTTGGCCTGCTGCATTTTGGCCAGCTTGGCCGGCAGGTTGCGCTGCCGCAGTTGCTTCATCAGGAACCAGGCATTCTCCAGATCCCGCTGTCCGATGTACCAGTCAATGCTGAAAAGAAGGAAGTTCGATTCAAAGCTATTGATGTAAAGCTGCAGCGGCTGGTGAACCAGTCCGGAGGACCGGATATCATTCTTGTCGTAATAATCCGTCAGCTTAAGGTAGGCTTCAATAGCTTGTCCGTAACGAACGGTGCGGACAAGTTCATTGCACTGCTCCAGCTGTCGCTGATATTCTGCCGGTTTGGCCACAGCTTCTTTGCCCTTGAGTCCGAGTTCTCCGTTGATGCCGCAATCGCGGTTGCTTTCCGTGATCTGAAGCGCTTCTTTGTAAAGGCTTTCTGCTTTGATGAACAATTTGTCGGCAACAGCCGTTGAGGCCTCTGCAATCTTGTTGTCGTAGGCTTTCTGTGCATTGTTACATTCCTGCGTGAAGATAGATTTCCGCAGGTTTTCAATGCGCTGGCTGAGCTTTTGGTTGTCGGTGAGGAGGTAGGTTTTCTGATCATCTATCGCCGTGCGCAGCATGTCCCTCGCGCGGACCAGGTCATTGACCGCTACCAGTCTTTCCGCTTCATCCAGATCGAGGAACATCACCTCCAGTTTTGATTTTTTCAGCAGTTCAGGCAATTGCTTGTCTTTCTTAACAGGGTAAAGGGCTTCGATATCCGTCGCTTTTCTGAACTCGGCAAAGGCGGAACGGTAGGATTTCTGATTCATGTAATCCTTGCCTTTGGCTACAGCGACATAGTACTGCTCAATCTTTATCCTTTCCTTGAGGGCCAGGGCCTCTGCATTGTCGGGGATGTATTTTCCGTATTGCTTCTGATAATCCAGCGCGGATTCCACTTCCTTTTCAGCCTCGTCGAGTTTCTTCATATTCAGGGCTTCTGTCGATTTCCGGACCTTATCAGCGTAGAGTCCCCGGTGACAATCGCCCCGAATGAGTTCAATAGTGTCGTTGCAGGTGTATCCCTGTATCCCGCGGCAGAACTCCTCGGCCTTGACCAGGGCGTTCAGGGCATCCTGAAAACGGCCATTGTTCAGCAAACCGGCAGCAATGTTCATGTCTGTCCACTCGAGCGCATGGGCCAGCTCCATACCGGCCTTATAGGTGTCAGCATCCAGATTTTTGAATGTGAACAGCTTGCGGATGTGCTGCTTGGACTCATCAATCTTTTTTTCTTCCCAGGCAATCAAAGCAAGATAATACTGCGAAGGGCCGAATGCCGGACTATACGAAAGTGACTTCTCAAAATTCTGCCGGGCTTCGGCCGTTTTCTTCATCTTGTAAAGCGAAAGTGCTTTATCATAGTACAACTGATGCACAACCGACTGGGTGTAATTCTGACGCGCCTGCAAATCGTTGATGCGGTTACGGATATCATACATTTTGGCGTGCAGTTTCAGCGGATCGTAATTCTCCACCCTCAGACCCTGCCAGAAAGCAGCAGCGGCAATATTGTCGGCATTTCTCTTTACATTGTTCAGCGCTTCCTGATTTTGTTCAAGCGCCTCGAAGTGATCCGGATTGATGGATTTCAGTTGCTCGTTGATGCTGTTCAGATCCAGATCGGCGGTGAAATACTGGTCGATCAGTGTCACTTTGTCGCGGAAACGGTTAAGAGCCGTGGCATCATACTGAAATGCGACCGAGGTGATCTTGAATTCATAAGTTCCGGAAGCTACGGAGTCTTCATACACAATCTTCACTTCACTGTAGGGCGGAGTAAACACGGATTTCGGATGGGTGTAATCCAGCAGAAATACCCCTTTATCGCGGGTCAGCGTACCGGAAAACTCATATTTGGAGGGTACCAGAACGTCCGTCATATCGAAGGTCTTGTAAAATACGTCTCCGCTGAGGCTGATGTTCTGAAATATGGCATATACATTAACCTTGTTTCTTTCTTTGGTGATCTTGATGTGTTCATCCACGTTGAAGGTCACCTTGGTCTGATAAACGGGTTTGGGGACATAGGTGGCGATGGCCGACAGCATTTCGTTGATCACCCGCTGGCTTTCATCACCGGAGGCGGAATAGGTCAGCAACCATGATTTGGTTTGCGTGGTCTGGAAAATGATCTGCTGCTGCGCATAGACCTGTGAAGTCAGGCATAAAAATGCCAGAATGAGGAATCGTGCTTTCATGAGTTTATGATTTAACGGGTTTGCGAATACCCGCTTGCAATAATAGTGAAATTTTTCTGTAAGGGGTGATGTGGGCGGATTTTCAAAATTGGCCACTGAGTCCGAATCTGAGAATCAGTCCTTTATCAAGAGCCTCTCCCATAGTGTATCCTTTGGTCTTATATCCCAGCAACAGATATAGTCCAAGCTGGTTCGGGAGTTTGAGCGGACGGACCAGTCCTTCAACACTGATCAGCCCTCCCCAACGTTGGGGTAAGTTTCTGACCGGGGAATAATCAAGCTCAAGTTCGGCTTGCTGCCATATCTCTGTACAGGCATTTAATGTGAGAATGTGGTTTTCATAAACCGGATTCGCTGAAAGCTTAAGTCCGTATGAAGGGTAGAATCGCTGATCACCCATATGCAGATCCGCAGTCAGCAGCCGATGGCTGAAAGTAAAGTATTGAACGAGATGATAACGGCTTCCGAAAGGGGAGAGGGAATAGTTCAGTGCTGGCAGGTAATACAGCTTGCCCATGCGGATCCTCGGGATGCGTTCCGATTGTTTTTTCCCCTGGATCCCATAACGGATCAGGACAGAATACGCGGCGTATAGCTGTATCGGATTCGCCAATGATATCAGACATTGTTCGGAAAGACTTTTAATATCATAGGTTTTTCCCTGACCGCCATACAGCGCGTTAACCTCAAACAGATAACTTGTGATATCGTTTCCGTAAGAAATATTTCCGTTTTTCATCAGGCGGGTTTGCCATATGTAGGCCGCCAGGTTGTTTTGTGTAATCAGAAACAGCGAGGCCTGGCGATAGTGAATTTTGTTATTCAGTAAGATGTTAAGCGAAAGATCCTGCGCCAGTACCTGATTGGCTTCATTTCCCGCGAATATCTTGGCGATTCTTTCCTGCGGACTGATGCTCACTCCCGGCTTCAACGGACCCGACCTGGCAAATCCGCTTCCGTCACCGTAAGGAAAGAACAAATTCAGATGAAAAGAATTCTCCCGGTGTCCCATCTCCCGGTAGCGGGCACCGTGTCCGAAAACTTCATGCTGGGTCAATGCAGTGAAATAATCAATCTGAGCATCAAACAGGGCGAATCGCGACATTCGGTAAACAAAACCGAATCCCTTTTTCCACCACTTATTCTCACGAAACAGCGTGTCAGGGATCAGACGGTCCTGGGCGCTGTACACTATTTTATGTGCCGTCAGCAGGTTTTTACTTCCGAAGGATTCGGACCGTGAACCATCAAAAACAATGAGATCATGGGATTGTGCGGAGACTGCCTGACAACACAGCACTGCGACAACAAACAGAGAGATTCTGAATATCTTCATATCGTTTGCAGAAATAAAAAATGCAGGCGATACTTTTGCCTGCATTTTTATTAAAATGAGCTCCGGTTATTCATTCATCGGGAATGAGCTGCCGCTGATTCCTTCTTTCATAATGGAAACCACGGTATTGGCGTTTCCGATATCCAGTCCGACCGCAATGGCATTATATCCTTCAAGGAAAGACTTACTGTGCAGGCAATAGCCCTGACTGGCAGAAAGCGTTGGTTCAGGCTGCACTTTCACTTTCAGTACCGGATCAAACTCTTTGTTGAAGTGTTCAACAAGCTCAGTATACATTGCGCCACCTCCTGTTAATATCATTTGTGAGCAACGTCCGAAGTCCTTGTCAGCAAAAACGGTAGAAAGCAATGGAGAAATAACCTCATTGTAATAAAGCTGCAGATGTTTTTTACGGATTTCTGTAAGATCAACTAAGTTCCTGTCCAATACAATTCTTCCCGACTGAAAGCCCTGATCAAACTGGTGTTCGGCTTTTAATCCGACATTCTTTGACCTGATCAGTTCTCTGATAGCACCGGTCACAGCGTAACGTATTCCCGGACCACTCAGGCAGGTTCGCTGAACAATGCCCTCAGGTGTACAGAGTGCTGCTTCAAAGGTCCCGTAACCCAGACTGATAAGGAAGTATGGACCTTCAGGTTTCAACGCCCCGTTTCTGATGGCAAGATCACATGCCTGTAATTCCGGAATTACCAGTGCGCGAACGACGCTCACATTTTGGTCGCTGAGAGCTGTTCCCGAAAAGGTGGACGCATCATAACGGATTTGATGATTCGTTTGAAAAAACTCCTGAGCTTTTTGTCTGTATGCCTGATAATGGATAAAAGGGAAACCAGTGGTCAGGTGAAAGGAGCCTTCAGCGGACTTGGCTGCAACTAATAATGCCGCCTTTGCGAGTAGTTTGTAATCTTTATCTTCCGGTGACCCATTGATACTTTTGTGCGGTGCAAGACCCTCACTTATGGCCAATTCGCCAATAATGTAGGCAAGCTGGTCGTCAGCATACAACTTCAGACCCTTCAGCAGACTGGATGACACTCTCGAAAGTTCAACATGATTTGCCTCGATAACACTTGGAAAGGAAAAGGTTGTGATCATGGTTGGGGGTATTTTTTTGGCGAAAGTATTAAAAATCCACTTTCGTTGCTAAAAGGAGAGAATAAATTCCAAAGAAAATATTCTTCAGTTTCCTAAATCGGTTTAATAATTAGGTGAAATTCAGAAATTAACAAATAACAGGTAAAATACAGTATTAAAAATACATCAAAGTGTTAATAAAACCCGCAAATAATAATATCAATAAACAGTTATACGATGTTTAGTGAACATTGCAATAATATCTGATTGTAAAACAAATCAGAAGACAATACTAAAATCTAAATTCGCCTTTTTACAGATGATCAGGATTTTCCTGGATAACCCAACGCCTTGCGGGCTTCACTGCCCAGGTTGTGCACCGCCGCAAAACACATCAGAAAAGAATTGACACCCTGGCGCAGGTCCCACATAGGCATCATACAGACCAGGGATACGTCATCTGCAGGGTTGTACAACATAAGGGAAAGGTAGCCGTCGATCGCTCCGTTATGTCCGTAACCGCAATTGGTAATATAAATTGTACCCAGGGCGTAGTCGGGGTAATGAGTGTTGACGGATGTCTGCATGATTTGCACCGTAGTGTCATGAAGCACATTCTCTCCGCGCATCAGGCTCCGGATGTAAGTGTTCAGCGCTTTCATGGTGCCGTAGCCATTGCCCTCAGCGGGGTGGGCACTCATGTTGTTGCTGCAGTTTAACGCCTGTTCTGATGGTCCGGGATCAATAATGTTTCCGCAGCAATACGGCGAGGGGAGATTCTGATCGGTAGAAAGATACGGAAAGTGGATGGGCAGGGGCACGCGTGCTGACGGACCGTAAACATGATCATACAGATAATCGGTGCAGGTCTTAGCGGTACCTGATCTGAAACTGTAAACACGGGAAATGATCTCGCCAAGAATGGTATATCCGGTATTGCTGTAATGATAACCCTCACCAGGGGCAAAATACTTCAGGTCGTTGATCACCACCTGGTTCACCAGTTCGGTGGAACTGAACTGATGAGAAGGATCAGTAAACAACATATAACCCACATAGCTCATCCCGTTGCAGTTGGGTACAGAGTCGTTATCAACATCGTAAACCCCGGCTCCGTGGTTCAGGAGCAGGCGGATGCTGATGTCGTTTTTATACGGCACATCCCAATTGGCACCCGTCGGAACATAGGTCAGGGCGGAACCGGGTATGGTATCCGTGATCTTGTCATCAAGGCTGAGCCATCCATCCTCGTACATGTTCAGTATGGCCGTGGCCGTAAAGTTCTTGGTATTGCTTGCAAAACGGAAGTAAGTATCGGGGGTGATCTTTTCTTCGCCCTCTGCCGCTGAGCAGGCGAAATAACTTCCAGAAGGTGACTGGATCAGCACACTCAGAGTTGGGACCTTATGGCTGATCATGGATTCGAGGCCTGAACGGACAGAATCTGCAGCTCTCTGAAGGCGCTCCTGATGATCGAAGATTTCAGGGTCCTTCTCACAGGAAATAAAGATAATACTGCTGAAGGCGATCAGGAAAGCGATACGACTGAGTGCGGATCGGGTCATTTTTTTCATATGTTTGATCTTTGAAATGAGGTTCGGGGTATCAGAGCACTAAAATAGTAAAATCAGGATGAAACGAATTCGGATAAAGAGGGTCACCATCATCGTTCTGGCAATATTAAGCGGCATCTACCTGCTGGCCTGCCTTGCAGTGTATTCCTTTCAGCGGAGAATAATCTTCTTACCCAGCCGTTGCAGCGATCCACCCCCGGAAAGCCTCGGGATCCGGGAAGTGTACTTTTCCACGGAAGATGGTCAGCGCTTGCATGGCTGGTGGATGCCCGTCGACTCGTCGGAATATACCCTGCTGTTCCTTCATGGTAATGCCGGCTGCGTGGCATACGGTGAAGAGCGCATGAAGTTTTTCCGGGAAATGGGATTCAGCACCCTGATGATCGATTACCGGGGTTATGGTAAAAGCAGCGGGGAAATCCTGAAAGAGGATGATATATATCAGGACGGAGAAGCCGCACTCCGGTATCTGCGGGATTCGCTGCATCTTGCTGATCATCAACTGATCGTTTGGGGTTGGTCGCTGGGCGGAGCCGTAACCACTCATATCTGTCAGGACAAAGACCTGGCGGCTGTAGTCCTCGAAGGGACCTTCCACAGTATGGACGAGATTGCAGCCCGCGCTTACCCGGTATTTCCCGTTAAGTACCTGCTGAAATACCATTTCCGCTCAGGAGAGAAAATCAGCCGGATTCAAAGTCCGGTGTTCTTTGTACACAGTACGGAAGATATGACCATCCCTTTTGAACAGGGAAAGAAGCTTCACGATGCTTTTCCGGGGCGTAAGGAATTCCTGGAAATTGGAGGAACTCACAACCGGGGCTATTACGATCACCGCGCAGAAATTATCAAAGGGCTGAAAGGCTTTTTGGCGGAGATTGATTCCCCGGCAGCCAATGAAAGCCACAAATAGTTTACATTTGCACGTTTGATAATTCAGAAAGAAAATGAAAAGAATTCACATGATCCTTATCCTCTCCGGAGCACTCTTATTGGGCGGATGCAGTTGTTTTAACACGGAGGAAGACCCCGAACAGGTCAAAGTGGAAGATTCTCTCGCTGAAATCGACCGCAGTGAATCCCTCGATGAAGCCGACCGCCTGCTGCGTGAAGCAGATTCACTGGAGCAGCTGAAGCAGGATTCCATTGCGGCAGCACAGCAAGGCAGCAAAAGCAAATAGGAAGACATTCAGCAATTAAGTTTGATAAAGGGACGCATGATGCGCTGAAAGCCTTATCTTTGCCCCTCAATTCCTTGTGAATTTAATTAAGAACCCTGAACCTTTAGCTTATGGCATTTGACTTCAAGAAAATAAAAAGTCTCTTCATTACTGAAGTAGAAGACAGCAGTAAAACCCATCCTGAAGACGATAAGAAGAAGGACGAGAAATCCGGAGGAGATATCCTGGATAAGCTCAAGAACAAGGACAAAACGCCAGAAGGGAAAACTGAATTCACGCCCGGGGGTCAGACCGACAGTAAAATCCTGGACAGCCTGATAAAAGCGCTGGAGGACAACAATCTCCCGGGGGAGGATTATATGGAATTTGCCGAAGCCCTCAAATCGATGGAGAGCATACCGCTGGAAGAATCCGTGAAGATCCAGACCGTGTTGGCCACCCTTTCCACCCGCGGCCTGACAAGAGAAAAAATTATCGAGAGCGGGACCTATTACCTCTCGGTACTGGAAAAGGAAAAGGCCAAGTTTGGTAAAGCCATGGAAAAGCAGCTGAAAGAAGGTGTAACGGTCAAGAACGAGGAAATTACGGCCCTGGAAGAGCTGAACAAGACCAAAAGCGCACAGATTGCACAGCTGACCCAGGAAATCAAAGACAACCAGGCAGAGATTGAAAAGATCCGCATGAAGATCAGTGAAAATGACCAGAAGATCAAGGGAACGGAGGCCAACTTCAATACAACCTACGACTTAGTTGCCAGGCAGTTGCAGGCCAATATTGACAAGATCAACGCCCTGCTTCCGCCCCAGTCCAAATAAGCCATCAACCAAAAAAACAAGTTCATGGGTATATTCAGTAAAGACAAACCCGGTTCAACCAGCAGCGGAAAATCGTTTTGGAAAAAGCCTGAAGGAGTCACCGGATTCCTTTTCGGAGGCGCAATCCTCTTCGGTCTGGGCTGGCTGGCCTGGAAGTTTCTTCCGTACATCAACGTCATCCTGAGCAACGCCATCTATGCGGTGATCTTTTTCGTGATCCTCGCCGGGTTGCTATATATGATTTTTGATCCCAAGTTCCGGACCCTGATCTGGTATATGTACAAAGTGATTATGCGTAAGATCACGAGCTGGTTTGTCAAGATCGACCCCATTGCTATTCTGGAGACTTACGTGGAAAGCCTGTACAAGAATCTGCGGGATATGGACATGCATATCGGAAAGTTGAAGGGGCAAATGCAGAAGCTCAAGACGGTGGTAGAAACCAACACCCGTGAAATGGAACAGAGCCTCAGGCTGGCTGAAGCGGCCAAGAAGAAAGGGAATATGGACGTGGTGGTCATCAATACACGTCAGTACGGGCGACTGGAAGAATCCAACAAACGCTATCAGGAGCTTCTGGCCAAGATGGAAATACTCTATCGTATTCTGAGTAAAATGCACACCAACTCGGAATACCTGGTGAAGGACATAGAGAATGAGGTCCGCATCAGGAAACAGGAGAAGGAAGCCATTAAATCCGGATATTCGGCCATGCGCAGCGCGATGAATATTATCAAGGGCGATCCCGATAAAAAGCAGATGTTCGACCAGGCGATGGAAGCCATTGTGGACGACGTCAGCAACAAGGTCGGGGAAATGGAACGCTTCATGGAAGTTTCCGCGACTTTTATTGACAGTATCGATATCCAGAACGGAGTGTATGAGCAGAAGGGTCTCGAGCTCCTCGAAAAGATGGAAAAAGAAGGCATCAGTTTTCTGCTCGACGATAAAACCAAGAAACTTCCGAGACCTGACGAAAAGACCGAATTCAACCTTGATGAGATCAGGGAACCGACCAGAGAAGGCAGCGGAAAGAAGACTGATGATAAAGAAAATAATTACGATAACCTTTTTAATACCTAAGCCACAATGGCACTGAAATCAAACCGTATCGCGAAAGCAGGATTTTTTATCAGCCTGTTCGGCGCCATTTTCAGCTGGGTTCCCATCGTGGGCATGATCTTGCTCGGATTGGGATTCCTGTTCAGCCTGATCGGACTGATCATGTGTTTCACCGGTTACCGAGGCATTGGTTACAGCGTAACCGGGCTGGTGCTATCATCCACCATGCTCATCCTGCTGTTCACCGTGATCCTGGCTTATATCGACGAGAAAAATTTGTTTAACTTTTAAAACCATAAACAATGAAATCCAGACTTACACCCCTGGCCAAGTTAATGATCGTATTGGTCGTTGTCGGCGGCTTGGCAGCCGTCGTTTATTTCACACCGCTTAAAGATTACATCATTCCCAAGGGAGGAAGTGATAATGAGAATTACGATGAAGACCTCAAGGGAGAAACCATTTACAAGGTGGGCGTGGTGACCTGGGGAGGCTATGCCGGCGGTCAATACTTTAACAAAGGTTTCAAGCCCTCAAAGGATTCGCGTTACTATACGGACTACGGTTTCCTGGTTGATTTTATCGTACTCGACGATTTCAACAACTGTCGCAATGCCTTCAAATCCGATGAAATTGACCTGATGTGGGCCACCGTCGATGCCTTCGTTACCGAGGTGGACGGACTCAAGGAGTATGAGCCCCAGGTGGTTTTTCAGGCTGACTGGTCGCGGGGCGGTGATGCCGTGGTAGTGAACCGCGGAATCAATTCGGTGAACGATCTGAAAGGAAAGAAGATCGCCTTTGCTGAAATGACCCCCAGCCACACCTTCCTGCTCTGGCTGCTGGATGCTGCCAACCTGACTTACAACGACATTATCCCGGTTAAAGTGGCCAATGCCATTGATGCTGCTGACGTATTCAAAAAGGGACAGGTCGATGCAGCCGTGGTTTGGAGTCCGGATGATGCCGATTGCGTTTCCAAAGTGCCGGGATCCAAGGTTCTGCAAAGTACCCGCGACGCATCCAACATCATCGCCGATGTGTTTGTCGCCAAGAAAAAGTTTGTTGAAAAGAACAAGAAAGACCTCGTCAAACTCTTCGAAGGATGGCTCATCGGCGCCAGCGAAATCAATACCTCGGAAGCAGCCAAAAATGAAGCAGCGAAAATCCTGGCCGAAGGCCTGAACCAGCCGGAAGATTTCTGTCTGCAGGCCATTAACAACGTCAGACTCTGCACTTATGGAGATAATGTGAACTTCTACAACATCAAGGGTAATTTCAAAGGTGTGACAGGAGAGGATATCTATAACAATATGGCTGTTAAGTATTCCAAGATTGGCTATCCCACGGCCAATGCTACTTCCTGGCGCCTGGTGGGCAACAGCTCACTGATCTCAGCCATGAACCTCAGCGGGGCACAGCACGCGGCAGAAAGCACCACAACTTTCGATAAGCCCACCAACGACCTTAAAGATAAGGAGGCGATCGCCACCAAGGCCGTTTCCATCTCTTTTGCCACCGGGTCATATACGCTGGACGAGAATGCGAAATATATTATCGACAATGAATTTGTGGATATCGCAAAATCATTCGGAAATGCCCGCATCCGCATCGAAGGTAATACCGACAATACAGGTAACCGCGCCAGCAATGTTAAGCTTTCGGAACAGCGCGCGCAAGCCGTCGCCAATTACCTGATCGAAACTTATAAGTTTGACGCCAACCGTTTTATTATCATCGGAAACGGACCGGATAAGCCCGTGGCCGACAACAATACAGAGCAGGGAAGGGCCAAGAACCGCAGGACCGATTTCGAAATTATCCCGAACTAGAAGGGATGCAAGCAGGGGCCTGAAAGTGTATTCACTTTCAGGCCCCGCTGTTTTCTTACAACCAGAAAGACCAAACCTATGGAAAAACTGTTCAAACTCAACAACAAACTCTCCACGAAAACCTCCACGATCATCCTGATCGCCGGTTTTGTGGTGCTGATGCTGCTGTGGTATTTGCTGACCGCCCCTCTCGGATCATCATCCCTGACCTACAGCATTAAACAGGACTTCACGGCCGATTCCCTCCAGAAGGCCGGGGCCCCCCTGATAGAAGTGAACGGGGATACGGCCGTATGCATTTCCGGAGCCTCCGGCTATCAGTGGTATTATAACGGTCTGGAAGTGGAAGGCGTTGAAGGAAACAGTATCAAAATGAAGGATGAAGGGAAGTATTATCTCGTTATTAAAGACAGCGAAGGCCAGACTTTCACTTCGGATACCATTGCTGCCAGAATAGAGAATTCAAGGGTCATCGACCGCATGGTGCTCCCGTCTCCCGGAGATGTGCTCAGATCCTACGGGGAACTTCATCAACAGGATGCACTGGTCCGCAATACCTTCTTCAGCATCGGGCTGAACCTGGCCGGCTATATTGAGGCCATACTGCTCTCATTACTCCTCGGATTCATCATCGGCCTCATCCCCTTCTTCAGGGGCATGCTCAGCCGCTATGTGGATGCCATCCGCTATATCCCCCTCACCGCGGTCACCGGACTGTTTATCGCATGGTTCGGCATTGAGCTCAATATGAAGGTCCAGTTCCTTGCATTCGGAATCTTCGTATACCTGCTTCCCGTCGTGGTGCAGCGTATCGACGAAGTTGAAAAAACCTATCTCCAAACCGCTTATACCCTGGGGGCCAAAAACTGGCAGATGATCAGGCACGTCTTCTAGATCGGAAGAGCACACGTCTGAACTCCAGTCACATTCCTTTATCT
>CALGYY010000266.1 GCA_937934705.1 uncultured Bacteroidota bacterium | reverse complement strand
AGTTCAGACGTGTGCTCTTCCGATCTATTTTTTGAATTTATAAGGCACTTCCTCATTGTGCGGGAAGCGCCACTGCTGGTCGTCAGAGATCCTTGCGCCCAGCAGTTCCCCGTTACGGTCGGTGATTACCGTGCAGCCGGGATCTGAGAATAATGGTCGCGGCAGGAGCAGCCAGTACCAGATGATCAGGGCCAGGGAAGCCCAGGCCATCAGGCTGCGGCGGTGATAAACCCAGGCGGGAATATATTTCGTGATGCGTTTCAGCATGAAACAAAAGTAGGGATTTTCTTCCCGCGGAATTTTGTATTTTGTCGCGCCTTAATCAAGCCCACATGAAAATCCTGGATCGCTACTTCGAACTGCAGGCCAATCAGACCAACGTACGGACCGAGCTGCTTGCGGGGATTACCACCTTCGTTTCTGCCATGTATATCATCGTGGTGAATCCCATGATCGTGGCGGAATCCGGCCTGCCATTTTCCGCTGTACTGACCGCCACGGTCATCCTCAGCGCCTTTTGCACCATTGCCATGGGACTGTATGCGAAGGTCCCCGTACTGGTGGCTTCCGGTATGGGACTGAATGCCTTTTTTACCTATACCGTGGTATTGGGTGATCATGTCAAACCCGAGGTGGCACTGGGCGCGGTGTTCTGGGCCGGCGTCATTTTTCTGATCCTGTCAGTTTTCAATGTCCGCAACTGGATCGTGAAGGCCATTCCGCGCCAGATCCGCCTCGCCGTGGCCGCCGGCATAGGACTGTTCATCAGCCTGATCGGATTCAGCAACGCGGGATTTATTATCGATAAAAGCCCGCTCATCGGCATGGGACCCATGAATGCCATGACTGTAACCTTCCTCGTGGGTTTGTTCATCACCGCCATTCTTGTTTCAAGAAAGGTCAAGGGCGCACTCATGATGGGCATTGTGCTCACTACCTTATTGGCTTTCCCCATCGGACGCTGGTGGGGTGATGCCTCCGCGGTGAACCACGGAACGGCCACCCTGGTGACCTGGCAGGGCTTTTATTCCGGACCCGATTTTTCCCTTTTGTTTCGCCTTGACCTGGTGAACTCACTCAGCCTGTCGCTGTTTCCGGTCATCTTTGCCATGCTGTTTACCGATCTCTTCGACAGTATTTCCTCCCTCATCGGCGTGGCGGAGGCGGGCAATCTCAAGGACAAGGACGGCAATCCGCGCAATATGAAAAAGTCTCTGATCGTCGACAGTATTGCAACCGGACTGGCTGGAATACTGGGAACGACAGCGGGAACAGCTTATATAGAATCCGCAACAGGCGTTAAGGAAGGAGGGAGGACAGGGCTAACGGCGGTCTTTGCCGGTTTGCTGTTTCTGCCTTTCATGTTCTTTTCGCCCCTGCTTTCCATGGTTCCTTCCCTGGCCACGGCTCCCGCGCTGGTGCTTGTTGGCGTTTTCATGGCAGCACCCATCATGAAGATCAACTGGAAAGATTACGACGACAGCATCCCGGCTTTTCTTGCGATGATACTCATCCCTTTTACCTATTCCATCACCAGCGGGATTATCTGGGGATTCCTGTCGTTTACCCTGCTGAAGATCGTGGCCGGCAAAACCAGGGAAATTTCTCCCGCGCTGATCGTGATTGACGTGCTGGCCATTGTACTGCTGTATTTTGACAAAGCCTGAGTAAAGGAGCTGTCATCAAAGGGCTGCAGATTTGAATCCGGATGGTTTTTGTTCTGCAGGCGTATTTCAAGACTTACGAATAATCAGGAAGTTTTATTAACTTTGCTTCACTCTTAATCTGATTATTCACTAATACCAAGCAAAAATGAAGACAAACAAGACCTTGATGACAGTTTGCCTCGCGGGAAGCCTGATGTTCATGCTGGTTGCCTGTGGCGGTAACAAAACCGAAGGAGATCAGTCACAAACGACTGACAGTGTTACCACAGAAGTTCCCCAGGTGGGATCCATTCCTTTTGATTACCCCGTAGTGGAAACCACCACTGCAGTGGCCAACGAGTATGTGTTATCACCATCGCGTGCATTTCTGGATAAAGCCATCGAAGAAGGCGGGGACAAAGCCAGTTTTATTTTCTATTCCAATAAAATGGTAACCCCCGGAAAGGGAGAATCTGAAATTGCTGAAATCGGCAGCAAAGTGATGATTCCCAATTCTCTGATCATTCCCATTCCTGCCGGACAGGAAGCCAAAAAGGGCGATATCGTCCTCACCTGGTGGCAATCAGGTTCCGGGATGCAGAGGGCCATCGTTGTAAACGATGCCAATCCCAAAGAGCCCGTGGTCCGCTATCTTGACCTGGCTTATGATAATCCGGCCAAGAATAATAAAGGTGTTCCCATAGGTCAGATGGAAGAAACCCTCAAACCCAATTCATTCATCGTGATCACGGCTGAATGGCAGCCCGGGACAGCCGTAGCGTACAAAAAGGACGGTAATTACAACCATGCACAGATCATCAATGTGTCCGGCGACAGGGTTCTGCTAAATGGATTTGCCGGTTCCGTGATCGCCATTGCCAAATCAGAATGCGTAGCCATTCCGGTGAAAGTTGACGTCAAGGCCGGTGACGCCGTTCAGGTTCCCTATATCGGTTCCTATAAAAATGGCAAAGTGAAAAAGGCCGATCCGAAAATCGGACGCGTATGGGTAGAAATCCAGTTCGGAGGACAGCCCAAAGAAGTCGTCGTTTCTTATGGCGATATCACCAAAGATCTGGCGATCTGATTGACCTAATTTTTGTCTGAACAAGAAAAGGCTGTCACCGGGTGACGGCCTTTTTTTTCGTTCTGGGAAGTGTATTTAAGATTTTTTAACAAATGCATCACATCGAAAGCACGAACATCTGATGGAGATCGGATTATTGTGTTCATAAATAGCAGAAAAACAAATATATAAAGAAATTTTCAAATGCGATTTGAGAAAGAACAGAGGCTTGTCAAAGTGGAGATTTTATCTATCGGAAGTGTTAATTTTTTTCCTGAAGCAAGAAAAGTTTGGTCATTATTATAAACTATCTTAATTTTGTCTAAATAAAAATAAAAACCTTTATTCTCAATGTCCAAAAAACTTACTCAGAAATTCACTTCAGGTATAATCTTACCTGCACTCTAATACCCCAAATTTTTTTACCCAATTTTTAATTAAGAACGATTCTAAATAAAAAATTTTATGAAACGAATACTAAATCAACCCAAAGCAGAAATGACAGGGAAACCAGTATTACTGAAAAGCCTTATACCTTATTTATCTTTCGCCCTATTCATTTCTTTCATCATTCTGAATGCTACCCGGCTCGAAGCACAATCCTGTGAATTAACACTGGGGGTTTCCAATAATATTGAGTCGGTGAATGAAGATGGCAGAGTCTATTTCCTGACAATCTCCAATAAGACAGCATCAGAAGTCGCTGTGACAATAGCTCTTGATAATGTTTCCAGAGTAAAAAATCCGGATGAGAGCAGTAATAGTAATAATGTATCTCTGAATGCAACTTTACTCGACTCAAACGGGCAACCGGCTTCTGCATCCCTGGTTCTTTCTTCGGGAGCTTCCCTTGATTTTCAGGTGAAAGTTACTGTACCTGCCCGGACGCCTCTGAACAGGTGGAATCAGATTCTTGTTTCGGCGACCTCCTCACAATGCCCGGCTCAAACCTCAGAATTAATACTATACACCTTTATTCCGGATCTTTCACAGGAGTAATCAAAAAACTCACTTAACTTAAATGTACGGATATGAAAACTAGTATATACAACACAAACTACTCCGGCTGGATCCTCAGGAGTGTTTTATCAGCAATAATATTTATTGTAATGGGCGGCACATTGGTTACTGGTCAGATTACAAGGACCAGGACGGTTGTTGCCACGCCCGGCGAATGTAATACCTATGATATAACCCTTACAGCAACCGGGATAACACATGCTCAGCCCATGGATGTTATCCTTGTTATTGACCGATCAGGAAGTATGACCTCTGGTTCTCCATCCTCAATGTCATATGCGAAAACCGCGGCTATAAATTTCGTCAGGAAAGCTTTCAGCCCCGCCAATAACCCCGGAGGTCTGAACCGAGTCGGCATCATCAGCTTCTCGTCCTATGGACTTGAGGAGGTGCAACTTAGCTTTGCGGCCGACAGCTCAACAATCATCAATAAGATCAACAGCCTCGTCGCAAGCGGATCCACCAATATCGCAGATGCTTTCTATCAGGCATCCAAAGAAATGAAATCCCGGGGGAGAACCGATTGTAATGTTCTCAGGTCTGTTGTTCTGCTGACAGATGGGGTGTCCAATATGGGAAGCACATACAGTAATCCCAATGACCGGTGGGAAGGAAGTTGTTCTTCAACACCGACCTCTCCAACTGCTTGCACAAATTCAGCAATTCTCCGCGGACAAGAATCACAATCCTATACTGTAGGAAGTAATGTTTATCAGAATAAAGTATTTACTGTTGGACTTTTCGGAGGAATCTCCGGTGCGACTCAAACTCTGGCGGCTAATGTCATGAATCAGGCTCAGAATGCAGGTTTTTATCAGACCGAAAGTGCGGCCGACCTCAACAGTATTTACAGTCAGATCTTCGGCCAGCTGCAATTTGCAGCCAAAAGCCTGCCGGGCGTTCCAATGATAAAGGACAGCATCTCTTCGCACTTCTCACTGGTTCCCGGATCACTGGTGGTCAGTAAAGACAACGCCGTGGTTAATGGCCAGGTGATATCCTGGAATCTGGGGTTCATTAATTCAGAAACGGTAACCATGACTTATTCCGTCACGGCACTCAGTTCAGCAGCTTGTCAGACTCTTCAACCAAGTTGGGCGATCATGGAGTATTTAGATCAGTCATGTGCTCATCACCAATCTGCTTTTGTTGATTTGTCGGTCAATGTGCCTTGTGTGCTTACAGCAACAGCAGTTGCTAATAATCCGTTATGTAGTAGTTCTTCGGACGGACAAATCACCGTGACTGCCAATGGCGGCACCGGCGATTACAGCTACAGCCTCAACGGCGGACCGGCACAGAGCAGCAATGTGTTCAGCGGACTTGCAGCCGGTAATTATGTAGTGACTGTTTACGACGCCAACAACTGTATGGTCTCCACCAATGCAGTGAACATCATCAATCCCGCCCAGCTCACCGCCAGCGCCCAGGGT
>CALGYY010000265.1 GCA_937934705.1 uncultured Bacteroidota bacterium | reverse complement strand
CCTGAAGCGGAGACGGTCTTCATGGGAACGCTGGACAGCGGGCATATCAAGCCCTTTCTGAAAAGCTATGACGATTTTTCTGCCACCATCCGCTGGCGCGATACGCTTACACCTTCCAACGGATATATGGAAGCTCCAGTAGTGAGAGGGGCTCCATACTTCAGCATGTATTATCATAATTACAGACCACTGATCTGTTTTCCCTCCCCGGATCTTGTGATGGTTGATCAGCACAGCGTGCTGGGCATTAATGATTCCGTTACGATAAAGGGCAAGCGCTTCAAGCTCCTGCTCAACGGTGATTCGCTGACCTTCCACCGTCAGATCTGGATGTTGTATGCTTCGGACTCCATCCGTCTCCGCTTTAAGAACGGCAAAGCCTGGTGTGTTGATCCGGGTTTCAACGGCTATCTTCGACTGGCGTATGTGACTACCCGTCAGCGTGATCCTCATGCGGCAGACTCCAACCTGAGGATCGCTCTTCTTGACCAGTATGCCGCATATGTTCCCACCGGGGGGACCTTCCATGCGGCCATAGGTACTGATACCAGTGTTGTACAGATGGAATTCCGTTTTCAGACCAATCATCCGTCCAGCGATTCATTACTGATGATGGCACTTCCGCATCATTTTTCCATGCTGGCCTCACCTCCGGATACCCTATTGAAATTCAAATGTGTGAAGGGGGAAATGAAGGCTGTTAAAGGAAAGACATGGATGCTCACCGACAGCCTTCCTGATGTGTCATGGGAAGAAACCTATGGTCTGGAAAATGCGACACCAGCCTATCGTGACACATTGCTTCAGTATCTGAAGATGGATTATGATTCTATTGTCGGGCGGAGAGCATACTCTGTTTGGAACGGGACCAATTGTCCCTCCTCTGATATGTACGGCTTCGGAAAAACCGGTGCAAAATGGGCGCGACTGGCGGTGATCGCTGATGAACTGGCCGCATGGCATCCCGTGTGCGACACCATTGCCGGTGCGATACGCGACTCCCTTAAATTCTTCCTGAACCGCTTTCTCGACGGACATTCCAGTCCGGTTCTGCTGGATGTCAACAAGAAGGATTCGATCTATTATGATAAACTGTATGGCGGTATGATTTCCAGTCTGTCTTACGAGCACGGCTATTACGAGGATTTCGGAAATGCCCTGTATAACGATCATCATTTTCATTATGGTTATTTCTCTTATATGGCCGCTGTAATTGCACGCAAGGATACGGCCTGGGCGCAGACCTACCACAATAAGGTGCTCTGCCTGATCCGTGATATTGCCAATCCCTCATCAGCAGACCCGCATTTTGTGAAGAACCGTTATCTTGACTGGTATGATGGCAATTCCTGGGCGAAGGGACTGGAAGGTCCGGGAGCAGGACGCAACCAGGAAAGCTCGAGTGAGGCCAGCAATGCCTGGTACAGCGTATACCTCTATGGACTTGCCACCGGAGATGAGAATCTGAAAAATACCGGAAAAATCATGCTGGCATCAGAGATCAGGGCAGCGCAGCATTACTATCATATTTCACAGGGAAGTACGACCTATCCGGCTTCTTATACCAGCACCTTCAGTATCGTGGGGAACCTGTGGAGTGCGTCCATCAGCAATCAGACCTTTTTCGGTGCTGAAGCCCGCTATGTTTATGGCATCCACGTGATTCCGGTCACTCCCGTTACCAAGTACCTGTGGGATGATGACTACGCCTATGATGTGTATTATTCTTCGAACCTTTCCACCGATCCGGTATTCGGAACCAACACTTCAACAGCGGTGAAGAACTGGACGAGCATATGCTTTCCTATCCAGGGATTGGCCAATATTCACACAGCGCTTGAGTATTTTAAAACCTATGAAGCTTTCAACGGGAATTTTGACGGAGGTGCCAGTAAGACAAATACCTATTACTGGCTGATCTGCCATAAGCATGATCCCACGCTTGGCGGTATCGGAATAGAAGAGGAAAATGAGGGGAGTCAGGCCTCTGCCCATCTGTCCCTCTATCCCAACCCGGCCCGTGATTATGCGATGGTGCGGTTCAAAATGCCTGAAACAGGCCCTTGCCAGATTAGTCTGTATGACCTTCAGGGAAGATGGATGCGTGATGTTTTCAAAGGTTCAGGCGGGGATAGCGAACAGTTACTGTACTGTGATCTCAGGGGATTACCGGCCGGGACTTACCTGCTCCGGATGAACGGAAGGGTCAGCAGGGTAACGGTGAAACTTGTCGTGAACGGAGATTAATCAGATATAAAATAATTGTAATCATGAAGACTATACTGATTACAGCGGCAAACGGAATGTTTGGCTCAAAGACTGCGGAGGTTCTGGCCGCAGACCCCTCAGTTCATTTGAGGTTGATGATGCGTGATCCGGCGAAATGCAGGATCAAAGGGCCCCATGTTGAAATCCGTCAGGTGGATTTTGACCGGCCGGATACGATGGAGGACTGTTTCAGGGGCGTTGACAGTGTTTTCCTTGTTTCGCCCATGGATCCCAGGATGACAGAAAGGGAGAATGCGATGGTTGAACTGTGTGTCCGTCACGGCGTGAAGTCAATCGTTAAGATGGCCGGGGCAGTCAAACATGAGGATGAACTATCGCGCATGCACGGGGCGGTTCTTGACAAGGTTAAAGCTTCAGGAGCAGAGTGGGCGCTGGTGTCGCCCAATTCAGTCATGGAAACCACTCTCTTACCTTATGTCGAAACCATCAGGACAGCGCGTGCGATATTCAGTTGTGCAGCTGATGCCAGGGTAGGCCTTGTTTCGCTGAAGAATGTTGCCGAGATCACAGCCATGGTCTTATCAACTCCCGGTCACCATGCTAAGGACTATGTGCTGACCGGGCCGCGTTCGCTGACATTGACGGAAGTGGCCGCTGCATTTACCTCTGTTCTGGGCAAAAAGATAGATTATGTTGATCTGAGTGAGGAGGATTTTACACGGCTGCTGATGAAGTATGATAAAAGCCTGACTCCCGAAAGGGTTGAACTGGAGGTTTTGTGCCACATGAGG
>CALGYY010000264.1 GCA_937934705.1 uncultured Bacteroidota bacterium | reverse complement strand
AGATAAAGGAATGTGACTGGAGTTCAGACGTGTGCTCTTCCGATCTTGATTTCAGTGTAATCCGGATCAACAATGAGCATGGTGGCCACGGGGAAGCCGTCCTTGTCACCCTCGTACATCACACCCCAGTAACCGTTCAGTTTCTCCTCATCAAGCTCAGTCAGAGTTCCGATATTCTTTACACCTGCATCCACAGCCCAGTTATAACAGGCCTTTTGCATACCTTCCCAGCTGAGGTTTTCGTCTTTTCTCGGGAAAATGGTGAGTGTAATATCGCCATTAGTGCCTGACCACTTGTCGCCTGTACTTTCTTTAATCGTGAAATTTGATGGTACCGTGAATTTGGTTTTGTAGGGTTCCCAGGTGTAAGTCTGGGTTTGTGCCATGAGTGCTGTTGCAGTCAATAACAGTATACTTGTCATCAACACGCCTAAAAATCCGCTTCTTTTCATAAGGTTAAAAGGAATTGGTGAATTAAACAGTGAATTAAAGGTGTCTTGTGTTACAAAAGTAATTCAATAATAACCGGAATACAATAAAAAAAGAAAAGGTAACAGCCTTACAGACCTGCGGCCAGAACATCCACAATATGAATGGTTTTGATCGCGAGCTGGTGTTTTCTGATGTAGCCATCAAGGTGCATGAGGCAGGAGGCTTCTGTCGAAACAATATAGCTTGCACCTGTATCCAGCGCATTCTTCACCTTCTGCTCGGCCATGGCAGTGGAAATAGCTTCGTTCTTCACCGAAAAGGTCCCGCCGAAACCGCAGCACACGTCAGAATCCTTCATTTCACGCAATTCAAGCCCCCTGACATTGGCCAGCAACTGGCGGGGCTCATCTTTGATCCCGTATTCCCTCAAAGCAGCACAGGCATCATGGTAGGTGATCACTTCTTCAAAGGTCGCCCCCGTATGTTTGATATTGAGTTTATTGATCAGAAAATCAGTAAACTCAAAAATATTACCGCGCAGCTGTTTGTACTCATTGTGAAGTGAAGAGTTGTGAAACATTTCCGGGTAATAGTTTTTAACCATGCCCACGCAACTGGCCGAAGGTGCCACGATGGGCCGGTTGTTCGGGAAATCACGGATGAATTTCTCCCCCATACAGCGGGCTTCGTCCCAGTGACCGCTGTTAAAGGCCATCTGTCCGCAACAGGTTTGTTCCGTATTATAATGAACCCCGATTTCCAGGTGATCGAATATCTTCACCATATTCATCCCGATCTGGGGATAAACCTGGTCGATAAAACAGGGGATGAAAAGGTCGACAATCATGTTTTAAATGAAAGGGCAAATATACAGGTTTAAATGTATTTTTGTCAAAAACCACGGGGATATGCCCAGGTATTTTCTGAAACTCGCATACAAAGGAAGTCTCTTCCACGGCTGGCAATTACAGCCCAACGCGGTCAGCGTACAGGGGTACCTGTCGGAAGCACTGGGAATACTTCTGAAGCAAGAGGTGGAACTGTGCGGTTGCGGGCGAACCGATACCGGTGTGCATGCTTCATGTTTTTACGCTCATTTCAACACCAGACATGAATTGTCTGCCCATTTCACGGAAAGATTGCCGGCCCGGCTGAATTCACTGCTCCCGAAAGATATTGCGGTTTACCATTGTTATGAAGTAGCGGATGATCTGCATGCCCGCTTCAGCGCATTATCGCGCACTTATCAGTACCGGATCGCACGGATCAGAGACCCTTTTTTACAAGGCCTGTCCTTTTATTATCCCCACGAACTCGATGCTGACCTGATGCAGAAGGGCGCTCAGATTCTGAAGGAATACAAGGATTTCAGCTGTTTTTCGCGTTCGCATACCCAGACGAAAACCAATGACTGCAGGATCATGGCCGCGGACTGGAAAACCGAAGGAAACCTCCTGGTATTTGAGATCAGGGCCGACCGCTTTCTGAGAAATATGGTCCGCGCCATCACCGGAACACTGATAGATGTGGGCAGAGGAAAAACAGATACGGAAGAATTTCGCGCCATCATTCAATCCGGAAATCGTTCCCGTGCAGGGAAAAGCATGCCTGCAGAAGGATTGTTCCTCTGCCAGGTGGAATACCCCGAAAATGCCTTTACAGGCAGGTGATTTCTGAAAAGACTACTTACAGGCAGTATTGATCCCCAGGACATAATCCTCGATCACGCGGAGCTGTTCAGCACCGGCCGAGCCGGAGAAGCCGCTGATGTCACCATATGTGACCTTCTCAGCATAGGCTTTTGTACATTTTACTGAAACCGGAAGGTAGGACCAATGCCATTTTTCTTCCTCATAGCCCGTGCTGCGTCCTTCCCCCTTGGCACAATAGGGCTGACAGAATCCGTAAGTGCCCGCGTTTGTTTTCAGCCATTGGTAGATCTTCTTCCCGGCCTCAGTTTCATAATATTTCGGATCCATGCTGTTCAGATCGAGGTCAGTTCCCCAGTGGTGCCGCGAGGTTCCGGGCATCGAGCTGTAAGTCAGAATCTCCCGCGCCCTTTCCACGGGATCAGAAATGGTGAGCGCCAGGTTCCTGCCGTTCACCAGGCGCTTGCCGCTCCACTTGGCTTCCCATATGCTTTTCTGATAGTCGAAACTCCGGGCAGCGGAAATGATGGTGAGTTTCACACCATCCTTCATGGCCGCATCGTACATCCTGATAAAAGCCTCATAAGTGTCGAACCTGAGATATAAACCCTCACGGTTTCCGTGCTTCAGATCTACTGAGGTGAAGTCAGGGTGTTTGGACGTAGTAAACCTTCCCATGAGATAACTCACATCAAAGGCCGTATCCGCATCAGATGTCTTCATAACCTGCTTGTCTTTGTTTGTGGCAGTATCAGCAGCCTCCGAAGTCCTGACTGATTCCGCTTTCCGGTGTTTGATTACACCCAATGAGATATAATAGGCTCCCAGAACCACCAGCGCTGAGATCATCAGCAGCGTACCCCCTTTGATCATACGTTTTTTCTTTTTACTGCCGTTTTCAGTGGCATCTTGTGTAGGTTCAGTGTCCATTTTTCTTTCTGATTAACACATCATGAACTGCGTCCACAATGTTCCTTGCCCTTAAGCCGTAGTGATCCATCAGCTCCCCGGCCTTGCCGCTTTGTCCGAAACTGTCGTCCATCCCGATGAATGCCATGGGCACCGGATGATGTGCGGCCAGAAATTCAGCCACCGCACTGCCCATGCCTCCCATCTGCTGGTGCTCCTCGGCACAGACGATGGCGCCGGTTTCTCTTGCCGCCTTCAGCAAGACCGGCCCGTCGAGCGGTTTGATGGTGTGCAGGTTAATCACCCGTGCTGAAATGTTCTGTTTCTCAAGCTCCTCAGCGGCCTGCAAGGCTTCCCAGACAAGGTGCCCCGTGGCAACAATACCCACATCTTCACCCTGACGGTATACGGGAGCTTCCCCGATCTTAAAAACTTCATCGGGCGGACTGAAATCAGGCATAGGCTCACGCCCGAAACGGATGTAAACCGGACCATCCCTGTGTTCAGCCGCAGCCAGTACGGCTTTGGAAACCTGGCTGGCGTCGCAGGGCGATAATACCGTCATGTGGGGCAACACCCGCATGATGGCCAGGTCTTCCAGCGCCTGGTGGGTGGCCCCGTCGGGACCTACGCTGACGCCGGCGTGCGCACCGCCGATGATCACATGAACCTTGTTGTAACAAAGCGATATCCTGATCTGGTCTGCCGCCCGCAAGGCGGCAAAAACCCCGTAGGTCGAAAAAACAGGGATCTTACCGCTGAGGGCAAGCCCGGCAGCAGCACCCACGCAATTCTGTTCGGCGATCCCGAGAGAGAAAAACCGCCCGGGAAACTCAGCAGCAAAAAGATCAAGCCCCACCGACGCGGTGATGTCAGCACCCAGCGCGATGAGCTTGCTGTGCCTGCGTCCAGCCAGTACGACACCCTCTCCGAAACCGGTCTTCCCGGCCTTTGGGCCACGGTTGACATAATGAGCCGTGTTCATGAATGATCCTTTGTTGAACTATAACAAAAGTAATCTTTTTCATGATGAGTTCTGATGAAGGCCGGATTTTGCTAGTTTTGAAAAAAACCTCCCATGAAAAAGGAAGATGCCGGAATACTGATAGAAATGCTGAAGTCGGGCATGAAATATTTCAAGCCCCTGCCATACTCCGATGTGGAAGGCGGTACCACCATTACCTACAATGCGGAGAAGGAAGTCTTTGTTGAGGAATACCTGAACCGCAGCCTGTACGACAGGGGAGAGGAGCACTTTTTTACGGAGCGGACGGCAGAGGAGTTAATGGAGATGTTTGAAAAGGAGAAATACACCGACAGGCATTATCCCTTATTCACGGCTTCCGAAGATTATCACATACTTCTTCCCGGCGAAGAGCCTGCATCCGAAATCCGGAGCCGCTTTTCCCTTTCCGATCTGCATCCCAACGATATGCATATGGCAAACTGTCAACACTGCAGGTCCGTTAATGTCATCATCCTCGATTATACCAGTGATGTGAATGTTGTTACCGGCGACCGCTACGTTACACTGAGCACGAAATGCAATGACTGCGGCAAGGATACCTTTTACAGCTGGGATGACTGAGCGTTTCATCCGGCGCTTCTGCCACACTTTTTCAATGAATGAAAAAAGAAGCCCGGCATATCTGAGCAGCCGGGCTTTCTTTGAATGGAGATATGTCGTGCAGTTTACCTGCTGATCAACAGTCTTGAGGAATTTGACCCTTCCTTGCTGCGGGTGATTATGAAATATACACCGGGAGCAAGCATACTGAGGTCGATGATGTTTTCTGAACGTACAGCTTCAGCCATCAGAACTCTTTCCCCGAAGGCATTGGTGATCTCTATCCATCTTCCGTTCATATGCGAAGGGTAGGAGAGGATCATCCTGTCGCTAACAGGATTGGGGGAAAGCCCGGGCTGAAGTTCCGCCGCCTCGCCCGTACCGGTACAGGCATCAACCAAGATCACCGATGAATCCCGGGAGGTACATGAATTCAGGTCTGTGTATTCGTAGATGACCAGGTGACTCCCGGTTCCGGCCATAGCGGGATCAAATGTATTACCACTGGTGCCGGGACCGATGTATGTGCCTCCGAGCGGGCTTCCGGGGGTCAGGATGACCGGCAGTGCATCGATGCACACGGTATCTGTTACTTCAGAGTAAGTTACCGCAGGCAGCGGATGAACCGTCACCGAAATGGTGTCGCTTCCCGAACATCCGTTGGTGTCGCTGAGCGCTACATGGTATATATCGCTGACATCGGCCCAGAGCGTCTGACCGGTATCCAGGGTGCTCCACAGATAAGTACTCCCCGGATTTCCGGCATCAAGAAGAATGCCCCCGCACACCGCAGTGTCAGGCCCCAGGTTCACCACAGGATTGGGTACGTCGTACAGAACAAAACTCACCGCCGAGGAGTCTGTACATCCGTTCAGGTTTGTTTTTGTCATGTTGTAGGTGCCGGGGATATTCGCAGCAAAGAAATTCGTATCAGCCCCGGGAATGGCAGCTCCGTTGAAGTACCACTGGCTTTGCCCGCCCGAACTTCCGGTAATGATGTTGGTGGCTCCCGGACACAAGGCTTCATTGCCCGTAAGACCGACCACTGGCTTGGTGTTGACCCTGATCTGAAAGGTGGTGAAAGTATCCGGTACACAGTAACCATTATCCAGGATAACAGTGATGGTGTAATTACCCGCGCTGTTGAAAACATGCGATGCACCGGTGTTTACAACCGTGTCAATGGCTCCGTCGCCCCAGGCAATAATGGTATTGAAGATATGCGCGCCGAATGCGTCCATCACAATAGAGTCACCCGGACAAATGGTATCATCATCCAGGCTGAAGGAGGGGAGCATGACCAAACCCCTGGGGTCATCCGAGGAGAGGCTTAACGCGGGACCAAGATTCCCGCTGGTACTCAGATGACGAAAATTGGTGTTGGTCGTCGAGATCAGAAAATCAGTCGGACTCAGGTATAATGCTCCGAAAACCTCTCCGGGCAAGCCGCCAACATACGGTATATTCGTAGCAGCATAAAGGATCAGAGGGAATTTTTCGAAGACCGGGGTGCTATTACCTGACCAGTGATACATTGTATTTTCAACAGGATGATAACAGATGATTTCCCCGTCAGCACCATTCCCCATGGCAAACAACATTGTTTTTGATGCATTGGTTTTGTCAATGGCCCAGAAAGTCTCTGGAATTGTAGCCCCATCTCCCGTTGTGCCATACAATTGACCGTTCCGGTCGAAGGTGAGGCTGGAGAAGTTATCGCCCAGATTTCCGATCTGCGCGCAAACCCCGGTTTTCAAATCAATCGTCACGAGTACGCGTCCGCTAACTCCGTTGAGTTTTGCAATCCCGTATGTCTGAAAACTGCAGGGATCAAATGCCAGTCCGTTCATTCCGGTGAACCAGAATCCCGCTAATGATGGAGCGATCCTGCGTGTAGCCAGAAAAGCCTGAGTGGTGTCGAAACCCCACAAGGAGTCCTGAAACGACGATGAGCCGTAGATCAAGGTTTCCAGATCCCCAACCTGGGCTTTAGCAGTTTGATAGTGGGCTGAGAAAGCAATGAATGTAAAAATGCAGAAAAGAAATTTTTTCATGAATGCTGATTTTATGCAAAAATATAGAAAAACTTTAAGATTGTTTTTTATGTTGAATGATCACATTCATAACTTCGGGAGTCCTCCGCTCCCGAACCTTGCTCTTATTTTTTCTTATTGATTCACACCCGACCGGCCCGCGGATTCGACCCTGCCATCGCACACCTGCTAACTCATTGCCTGCCTAACTTAAGAATACTAATAATCAGACTCAGTTTGCACGTTCTGAGCTACTGAGGTTTTCCAATTGCTGCGAAGCAGCAAGGTTTTCGAGCCCATAGCAATTGCCTTAGGGCGAGAAAAAAGCGCTTTTGTTACTTTTGGCGCGACAAAAGTAAAGCAATGAAACACTGAACTTTCAGATTATTGCGGAGTGAACTCAAGACCACTGAACAATGACCTGGACAAAACAGAAAAGGTTCGGCTGCAGAGGACGCCCGGACCTTTTACCGGTATCATTACGATCAGTCAGGTTTACATTTAAACAACGATTCGCAAGGTTTTGCGAATCAAAAAAAGAAGGCTGCCTGCAACAGGCAGCCTTCCATGTAAACCAACCCTCGTCCCTAAAACCGGATCTCAATTTTCTTTACAGACTTAACGTTGTTCCCGTTAACCGATTTGGGCGTCCACTTGCCTTTCATCAGTTTCACGATCCGTATGGCTTCTTCATCGCAGCCGTAGCCGAGACTTTTGGTGATCTTAATGTTGGTGATCTCTCCGTTGGCCTCTATGGTGAAACTCACGCTGACAGTGCCGCTGATACCGGCTTTTTTCGCGGCTTCCGGAACCACCTTGTTGCTTTCGATAAACTGCTTCATCGCGGTCTCCCCGGCGCTGTAGTATGCTTCCGTGCTTCCTGTGAGCAGGCCTGCATCATCTTCTTTGCTCTTTTCACTGCATTCAACAGTTTTGTTGACACTGGAGGGCATGCATTTCCCCATGCCTGTGGCGCCGCCGTAATAACCTCCCACCGCATAGTCGCTCACGCCCTGGGGCAGGGGCAGGGGCTGCTTGACCGTTGTCTGTGATCCGCCGCTGTTCCTGATCACCGAATCAATGGCGATAAATGAAGTGTAGTTCGTCAGAAGGTTGTATTTCAGGCCCAGTTCGGTAACTTCCTTCTTCGCATTCTCGTCTTTGTTTCCAAGATCATCAATGATGCGGATCCTTTCACGGGCCCACAGGTATTTCAGGGCAACATTTTTATCATCGGGCACCACGGTGGACACATCCAGCGTCCAGTCGAAGTTGTTCTTCCCGGTGATGCCCTTCACTTTGATCGTGCCTTTGGGTTCGCCCTTCCACTTTCCGAAAATGATCACGGGTCTTTCGGCCAGCACATCCGGGACATTCAAAGGTTCCACATCATAAACATCAAAACCGCCGAAGTCGATTTTTACATCCGTCAGCACAGGCGACTGTATCATTTTGCGGAAACGCTCGGCCTTGGCATCACACTCAGAAGGATCGGTCACAATGAAACCTTCTCCCTTACCGGCGAAGGCTATCCCGTCGATGAGATAGCGGTTCACCGAACTGCCGATCCCGAAAGCAAAGAAGTTGGAATTGCCCAGGTTGTTGCGGATCAGGTCGAAGCTTTCCTTTTCAATGCTGACGTAACCGTCGGTGGCAATCACGAAGGTGCGGGAGAAACCGCGCGCTTTCTCAATGGCCAGGGCTTTCTGCAGGGCCGGCAACAATTCCGTTCCGCCACCGCCCTGTTCCTTTTCAATCCAGTTGATGGCTTTGTCAAGGTTGTCTTTTGTTGCAAGGACCGATTCCTGCGACATCACCGAGGCACTTCCGGCGAAAAGCATCACATTGAATTTATCGCTTTCACGCAGATTGGAAATCAGGTTCTTCATCAGTTTCTTGGTGGTCTCCAGCGGAAATCCGTACATCGATCCGCTGACATCAATGATGAAAATGTATTCCCTGGCCGGGATCTGGTCCGGTTCCGGACGGGGAGGAGGCTGGATCATGGTCAGGAAGAAATTTTCATGGGGGCTGCTTCCGCGGTAGAGGAGTAAACCGGATTCAATCTTATTTTCAGCGAGTTTGTACTGAACAATCACGTCCCGGTTCCCTTCAAAGCTGCCCTTGTTTTTCAGGGTAAGATTCGCAACGGAGGGATTGGAATACTGTATCACCAGGTCATGCGTTGGACAGGCCACCTGGCGGATCGGCATACCGCCGTTGATGCTGGCTGTGAAATCAAAGGTGTAGGTGGGCTTTTCTCCTTCATGGGTATAAGGATTCGAAACCCACTTGTCGTTGGCGCTGGCCGTTGCTTCCGGCTCGTTGGAATAGCGGGGGCCGACCACCGTCGGATACACGAATTCATAAACGCCTTCCTCGGGGATCAGCAGTTCGGTGTAGCATAGCTCAACCACGATCTTGTCGCCGGGCATGATGTTGGCCACATTCATCTGGAAAACATTGGGCCGCATCTGCTCGAGCAGGGTGGCACTCTGTCCGTTCTGTTTGGCCGCCTCATAGTTCTGCCGAGCCTGTTCCTTCTCCTGGATCTTCGCGATGAGCACGCGCTCCCCGATGGTCATGCTCATACTGTAAACCGCGGCCCGGGTAGAAGCCGGGAAAACGTAAATGGCCTCAATGGGTTTTTCGCCCGTATTCTGATACACCTGCTGCACTTTAACATTGGCAATCACGCCGGCAATGCTCACATCCGCCGAGGTCGACTTCAGCGGCAGCGATTCTGTGGAGGCATCCCCGCCGGGGATATAAAAATAGGGAGATAATGTTTTATCATCGTCTCCCTTATCATCGGGTAAAGATTTCAGGTTATACCTGCTGAGGCTTTGTCCGTTCACCGTGTGTTGCTGCGACATAATCAGTGCAGGAACGGTGAGCACGGCCGCGCAAACCAGTAACATGGTGGCGGCCAGCGGGGTGATTCTGAAAGTGTTCATGATTGTGATTTTTATGGGTGATTGAATTTCTGTCCCGAAAAAAAAAAGCGGCCCCCGGGAGAGCAAGGGGAAAGTGATTCCACAAAAGGGGGCAATTTTATTTTTTTGAATTGCTACCTTTGGTCCTTCATCAGTCAATACCAGCCTGTATGCAGAACCTTCCCTATGCGCTTCCGGATGCCGCACTGATCCACAGCCCGGGTGATTACCACTGCATGGTCTGGATCCCGCAACACACCGTGATTGTACTCGGACAAAGCAATAAAGCGGAGCAATCCCTCAATATGCAGGCGGTGGAAAGCGACGGGATCATGGTCACCAAACGTCCGTCGGGCGGGGAGAGCGTGATACTGAGCCCTTACACCATCGTGATTTCAGTCGTTTTCAAAGCCGGGGGATTTGAAAATCCTTCGGTTTATTTCCGGACGATGAACCAGAGGATCATCAGCGTCCTCCTCCAAGCCGGACTGCAGGAGGTTCATCAGAAGGGGATCTCCGATCTCTCTATAGGGATGAAGAAGATCCTGGGCTCTTCCATATACAGGCGGCAGGACAAGGTGCTGTATCATGCAGTACTGAATTATGCAGAAAACCCGCAACGCATGGAGCGCGACCTGGCACACCCTCAGAAAGAGCCTGATTACCGCAATGGCAGATCGCATCAGGAGTTTGTGACCTCCCTGAAAGAGCAGGGGTACAGGCTCAGTATTGCGGAACTGCGTTCAGCGCTGGAAGCAGCGTTTGCTGTACCCGTTTAAAAGTGGAACCAGCGTTCGATGATTGCCTGATCGTTGATGCCCGAATTCCGGTGCCTGAACTCGTTGGAGTGCGGGTTGTAAATGTATTCCTTGCCCCAGCGCTGATGCAGTTTCTGAATCAGCCGGATGGCATCGATGATATACATCAGCTCACTGTTCTTCATGGTGGGATGCAGCGAAAGCCGCACCCATCCGGGCTTTTCACTCAGGTCGCCCCGGTTGATGAGGTCGGTGATGCGCTTTGACTTTTCGTAGCTGACATCCAGCAGGTAGTGCCCGTAAGTGCCCGCGCAGGCGCAACCGCCCCTGACCTGCACACCGAAGCGGTCGTTGAGGATCTTCACGATGAGGTTGTAGTGTATACCTTCGATATAGAAGGAAATCACCCCCAGTCGGTCTTTGATGTGGTCGGCCAGTATGTGCAGACCCGGAACCGTTGCCAGCTCGCGGAAAGCGATATCGAGCAACTGTTTTTCACGCTTGTGGATGTTTTTCACCCCCATCTGCTCTTTCAGGCGTATGGCCAGCGCCGTGCGTATGGCCTGCAGGAAGCCCGGCGTACCGCCATCTTCCCGTGCTTCAATATCATCCACATATTTGTATTCACCCCAGCGGTTGGTCCAGTCCACCGTGCCTCCCCCGGGCTGGTCGGGCGGAACGTGATCCTTATATAACTTACGGTCGAAGATCAGCACGCCCGATGATCCCGGTCCGCCCAGGAATTTATGCGGGGAAAAGAAGATCGCATCCAGTTTTTCCGCCGGATCCTTCGGATGCATATTGATGTCGCAGTATGGTGCCGAGGCAGCGAAATCGACAAAGCAGACCCCGCCGTACTGATGCATCAGGGCCGCCATTTTGTGATAGGGAGTGTGAACGCCGGTTACATTGCTGCAGGCCGTAAAGGAACCGATCTTGACCTTCCTTTTCTGGTAGCGTTTGAGTTCTGCCTCCAGCACCGACAGGTCCACCAGCATATCCTCACCCGGGGGCAGGACCACCACATCGGAAACGGTTTCGAACCAGCTGGTGTGGTTGCTGTGGTGTTCCATATGGGTGACGAAGACCACAGGTTTTTCGGCTTTTTTCAGGCAGTCGCCATGGGTCACCTCTCCGCAGATCCTCATGCCCAGGATGCGCTGCAGCTTGTTGATCACGGCGGTCATGCCGAACCCGGCAGTGATGATCACATCATCTTTTGAGGCATTCACATGTTCCTTGATCTTCTGCTGGGCGTGGTGGTATGATTTGGTCATCAGGGTTCCGGTAACGCTGGTCTCGGTGTGGGTATTGCCGACAAAAGGACCAAAGGCATCGGTGATCTGCTCTTCTATCGGACGATAGAGTCTGCCGCTGGCGATCCAGTCGGCATAGATCATTTTCACCCAGGCATTCGGCGTTTCGAACTCCTGCTCAACCCCGATGATATTCTTCCTGAACTTTTCGAAGTATTTTTCCATTCAGTGTCAATAATAAGTGTGCAAATGTAAGAATAATGTCGGGTAACACGGTGACCGGTTACCCGGTCACTGAGTATCGGGGTAACGGAGTATCGGAGTATCGGAGTTCGGTTCATCGATATTGGAAATTGGATTTTGGATAATATCTTTGCAAGACCGCATCATTCTCGCTAATGATGAATAATATTCTTTTAACATTAGTGTACCATAAAAGTTAATAAACGTTCTTTGAAAATATTGACAGATAAGG
>CALGYY010000263.1 GCA_937934705.1 uncultured Bacteroidota bacterium | reverse complement strand
AACGAAGGGAAAGACTGCCGCAGATGCATAGTGTGATTCATTTGCATGCGGGGAAACAGAGCAAAAGCGATTCAGCCTGTCTTACCGCACGCGGCAGTGGCCTGTGGGACGGGAGTGTAAGCTGTCGGCGGTTTCACGCGGGCGCAGCCCAGCGTGAAAATTGCCTCGGGGCGAGAAAAAAGCGCTTTTGTTACTTTTGGCGCGACAAAAGTAAAGCAATGAAACACTGGACTTTCAGATTATTGCGGAGTGAACTCAAGACCACTGAACAATGATCTGAACAAAAAGGAAGAGGTTCGGGAGCGGAGGACTCCCGAACCCCTGATAAGCAAAAGATCATCAGAAACCCGTATCCTCTTGTGCCGTAGCGAAGGTGAAGAGAAATACGCAATCACAGGCATAAAAGCGATCATTCGATTGCGAATTAAGATGCTTTTCCGAAAAACAAATATCCGGACGGCTTAAGAACCAAAAAAAAAGAGGCCCCTTCTTATATCGGGGCCCCTTCAAAATTATGTAACTATCAGTTAATAAGCAAACAAAGGAAAATCTCTGGTCAGCATTTGAACCTTATCTCTGACACGGTCAATAACTGCCTGATCCGAAATCCCGGAAATAACTTCGTCCACCAGATCAACGATCATTGGCATGTGATGCTCCTTCATGCCGCGTGTGGTAACAGCCGGGGTTCCAACACGAAGGCCGGAGGTCTGAAAGGGTGAGCGGCTGTCGAAAGGCACCATATTCTTGTTCACCGTAATATCTGCCAGCACCAGTGTATTCTCCACCTGTTTTCCGGTTATTTCAGGAAACTTGGTTCTCAGGTCGATCAGCATCAGATGGTTATCGGTTCCCCCGGAAATGACTTTGTAGCCTTTGTCGACAAAAGCTTTGGCCATGACTGCTGCATTCTTCTTAACCTGAATGATATACTCCATGTATTCGTCAGACAATGCTTCACCAAAAGCCACGGCCTTGGAAGCAATCACGTGCTCCAGCGGTCCGCCCTGGATACCCGGAAAAACAGCGGAATCCAGTAAAGCCGACATCATTTTGATTTCTCCTTTGGGTGTGGTCAGCCCCCAGGGATTGGGGAAATCTTTCCCCATCAGGATGAGACCTCCACGCGGACCACGCAGCGTCTTATGGGTCGTTGTAGTTACAATATGACACCAGGGGATAGGGTCGTTCAATAAGCCTCTGGCAATCAAACCCGCAGGGTGAGAAATATCTGCGACGAGAATAGCACCGATTTTATCTGCAATCTCACGCATGCGTTTGAAGTCCCAGTCGCGACTGTATGCTGAAGCCCCGGCCATGATCAGCTTAGGCTTTTCGGCCAGAGCGGTCTGCTCCATTTTATCGTAGTTGATCACTCCCGTATCTTCCTCTACACCATAAGATACTGCCTTGTAAAGAATCCCGGATGAGTTCACCGGTGAACCGTGGGAAAGATGTCCTCCATGCGAGAGATTCAGTCCCATGAAAGTATCACCTGGTTTGAGACAGGCCAGAAAAACGGCCATATTGGCCTGGGCACCCGAATGTGGCTGGACATTGGCCCATTCCGCTCCGAAGAGCGCCATAGCGCGATCGATCGCAATCTGTTCGGTCTGGTCAACAATCTGGCAACCACCATAATAACGCTTTCCCGGATAGCCTTCTGCATACTTGTTCGTCAAGACTGAGCCCATGGCCTTCAGCACCTGGTCGCTGACAAAGTTTTCTGATGCAATCAACTCAATGCCATGCATCTGGCGATCTTTCTCCTTACGGATCAGATTGAATATTTTAGTATCTTTCTTCATAAGTTTATGAAATTAGTCTGTGTACAAAAATAGAGATTATCACTTATCCGACCCTGCTTTTTCAAAACTTCATTCCTTGACCGCCATCGCGTCTTGCCATGGGCCATGGGGCCACAGCAAGCTAACCTGAAGCATATCAATTCTGACATCGCTTTGTCCGCGGTGCCAGACCTGGATATACAAACGGTCACGCCCCGACGTTCCTTCAGGCAAAAGAAATGTGAGCGAAACCGTGTTCCATGCATTGGAAATCAAGGGCGACGGCGCTCTGTCAATATAAAACAGGCTTGTTTCACCATGGAGTAAATTGCTGGCCAGTAAGGGAGGAGGCTCGTCATAATCATCAGGAATAAAGATCTTTACGCTTGCGCGAACGAAAGTCCTCGGATTTTTTCCGAGCCACTTTTCCACGTAAATGACCGCTCCGGGTGAAAACGACCGTTCTCCGTTCAGCACATAAGAATATTTCCCCCCAAAGGAAGTATCCGAAATACACGCATCAGCCTGTTCCGGTTCCGGCTTATCAAAATTTTCAAATAGTATGATTTCTTCATTAAAGAAATGATCCTGCAGCTTCAGCGGCCCGCTCAGCGCCTTTCGGTCAGGCAGCAGTTTTTCTTCGATTCCTTGCGGAATGCGTGTTTTTCCGAAAACAGACAGCCATGCGTCTTTTGTCATCCGCTCGCCGGAAATAATCCCTTCGTGAAATTGCCAGGTTTGAAAAATATTCAATGCTACCAAAAACAAGAAAATGCTGGCGAATACCCAGCGGGATCTCCTCTGCAAAACAAAGGAGACCAGATAAGCGAGTGGAACAGAAAGGACAGCATAAGACGACACCATGGCCCGCTGGCTGAAATCTCCGCCTCCGTACCACCAGATGGACCATGAAGAAATCAGGTAAATATTAACAAGCACATAAAGAAGGAAGGGCATAAACAACCCCTTATTTTCTTTATACAGAAATCCAAAACCCGCCAGGGCCAGCACCATCAGAGGTGTGTAGAGTAACCAGCCTTTACGGAAACTCCACAGCACACCCTCCAGATGAGGGGCGTCCGGGAATAAACCAACTCCTCCCGGATGAGGGTTATGGAAGAAATTCCCACTGGCCATCTTCCAGTAGATGAGTTGGGGAAGTCCGACAAGCAACAGGGCGAGAAGGGCGATTAGCAACTGCCGCCAGTATCTGCCAAGTATCGCCATTCTGCATCTCAATTGAGACACATTCCCCACACTCCAAAATAAGGGGATCAGAAACACCACAAGCTCTGTTGGCCTGATGAGAGTGATCATTCCGCCGCACAGCCCGACTATAATAAGGTGAAATGTTTTTCTTTTCTGCTCCCATTGGATGATGGCCCAAAGCATCAGGGCGAGCAATGTGAATAATGTATTATGGGGCATATTTCCGCCATACACCGCGTTGTGGAAGTAGTTGGTTCCGAACACGATCAGAATAATAACAATCGCCGTTATCTTATCCTTAAAAAAAACGAGTAATAACTTCCTCAGGAACCATAAGCCCGTCAGCGTAATGAGCTGGGCCCAAATGACCATGACATGCTGATATGGCTTTGAAAAGCCATCCGCCGGATAATGGCTCAAAAGAGCAATAATGTTTGCGAGCAGAAAAGCCGGGGCGTAAATAATGGCAAGCCCCATGGAGTAAGCCGGGACGTTCCCCCCGTTTGCAGCTGGTGTTAACTGACATAAAGGATCCGTATTCCGGTACAGGGCGATTACATCGTTTAACCAGGAAAGATCCCTGAAAAATGGATCCTGATAAATAAAAAGGGACGGCAGATAAAGATAATAACCGAATACATCCCACGACAGTACATTATCGAATGGTTTCAGCCAATAGGAGATCACCAGGATCAGAAAAGCTGCGAATACAACTACCAGCGAAAAAGGGAATGAAAAAATCTTCAGGGTTTTCACCGTCATAGCACAAAATTACACTTATGCTTTAATTATTTAGCTTTGCACGAGGAATCAGACGATATGAAGAACGATCAGATATCACTTACGGGCGACCTTGGAAGCGGAAAGAGCGCTGTAAGCAGGATACTCTCCCAAGGTCTCGGTCACCGCGTTGTTTCTACAGGCCTTATTCAGCGGGGAATTGCAGAGAAATACGGCATGACAACCCTTGAGCTGAATGAATACACAAAAACCCACCCCGAGATCGATGACGAAATTGACGGAGCGGTTAGTGAACTTGGAAAGTCTTCAGAACCAATTATTTTCGACAGTCGTCTGGCCTGGCATTTTGCCCCGGGGACGTTCAAAGTGTTTCTCCTTGCTGATCCGTACGTGGCCGCGGAAAGAATCCTGAAAGACTCCCGGACGAGTGAGAACTACCATGATATCAGGGAAGCAATGGATCAGATCCGTGCGCGCAGACAAAGTGAAATTGACCGTTTCAGATCTTATTATCATATTGATTACGCCGACCTCGGTAATTTCGACCTGGTTATTGAAACAACGCACGCCCGTCCTGAAGAGGTAGCTGAATGTATCATCCTGAACTTTAAGCGCTGGAAAAATTCCGAAAGCTTCCGGGCTTTTCACCTGTCACCCAAAAACCTGTTTCCTACCCGGATCATCTGCTGCAGTCTGGATAAGGACCATACAGACATCAGGGTCCTGGTGAGAGATCGGGAGTTTTACATACTGAACGGGCATGCTGAGGTTTCAAAAGCAATCGCTGCGAACAGCGGGACAGTCCCCGTTGAGGCCGTATTTAAAGGTTACGATGAACTGCTCGGGCAGTTGAGGATGGTGATGATCAGGCAATGGGAAGACATGAATTTTGTACGCTTCCGTAATATTCCGGAAGCGTACAAAGACATGTGATATTCATATTGAAGAAGCTTATCCCTTCCTGACCGAACGCAGACTGTACCAAACCATGAACCATCCAACAACCACCATCACAGCCAGGCTCAGGAGATAATTTGGTTTGGCAAATACTTCAGGAATTTTCAGATCCGCGAAATACAATCCTGCGAACAAAAGTCCGATCAGTGCCTCTCCGGCAATCAATCCGGAGGAGATCAGGGTTCCGGAATTATTGATGCGATCAGCAGCCCCTGCATCCAGCTTTCTCTTTTTGACATAATAATCAGAAATACCTTTCAGTATCCCCCCCAGAAAAATAGCAAAGGAAGTTCCGATGGGAAGGTACATTCCGACAGCAATCAGCATAGGGCTTTTCACCTGCATCAGGATGAATGACAGTCCCATGAGCATTCCGATCACGATGAGTATCCATTCGGTTTTAAACTCGATAATGCCTTTGGCTACAATAGCCATAAGGCTGGCCTGTGGGGCCGGGATGTTTTCTCCACCGAAACCGGCATTGGTGGACAGAATCTCATTCTGAACCTCTGGTTCGAGCGCCCTGATATCATCGAGACTCAGTGTTTTGCCATTGAATTCGGCGAGTTTGCCATTATACAGCAATTCAGTTGTGCCCGCTTTTTCCAGTTCAGTGAGTTTTTTTGAAGTCATTTGTTTTATATCGCCCAGGTGCAACAAGGCAATGATCAAAAACATGATCACAGCGGCAGCACTCACGCCCATGATATCTCCGGCCTGCATTTTCCAGGGTGTTCCTCCCAGAATATGTCCCGCTTTAAGATCCTGCAACATCTCTCCTGCAACAGAAACAGCAGCACAGGTAAGGGCAGCAACTCCCAAAACCGCCGCGATCCCCTCGGGTCCGCGCAGACCCATCAGAACCATAACAAAAGCCACAATGATCAGTATACTCACGGTTAACCCACTGGTGGGATTGCTGCTGACCCCGATGATTCCAACCAGATAGCCTGATACGGCTGCAAACACAAAACCCAGAATCAACATGACCAGCATGGCCACAACAGAAGCGGCAATATTCTGCGAAAAGTAATAATTCACAAATAACATAATCACTGCAAGGACAGCGATCACAATCATTACAGTTTTGATATTCAAGTCCTTTTCTATCCGGGGCACATTGTTATCCATCCCGGCTGCTTTTCGCAGATTAGCAAAAGAGCGACTCATTCCGGATGCCAGGTTCTTTCTCATTTTATATAATGTATAGAATGCGCCCACGAGCATTCCGCCGATGGCAATATATCTGACATAATCCTTCCATACGCGGCCGATTTCATCTTCCCAGCTCAGCACGGCAGAGGGATCATTATAATGCAGAAAATAGGCAATAGCCGGGGCCAGGAGTCCCCATGCCAGCAATCCACCACTGAAATTCACACCGGCGAGCTTGGGACCAATGATATAGCCAACGCCCATGTATGCAGGACTGGCGAAAGGGGATTTCAACAACAACCCGCCTTTGGAAAAACTCACTATTCTTTGCCAGGACTCAGCAATTATTTTGAAGTCGATCAGTGCTTTAAAGACTACCCCTATGGCAATGCCCCAACCCAAAAACCTTCCTGATCCGCTGCCTTTCTGAGCGGATTTGTGAATCTCAGCCGCAGCGATGGATTCGGGAAAAGGGAGTTCCGCATCATCAACCATGGCCCTGCGGATCAGGGCAACAAACATGATCCCAAGGACTCCGGCAACGATCAGTGCCGCAGTGGAGATCAGGTAATGTTCCCAGGTGAAGAACGGGATCCATACATCAGCAATAAAAAAGGCAGGCAGGGTAAAGATGGCACCCGAAGCAATATTACCACCAATAGAACCTACAGTACGCGCAAAGTTCTCTTCGAGAATTGAGCCCTTCATGGCCTTGATCACCGCCATACCGATTACCGCTGCAGTGTAAGTTGCAGCGATGGTCATCCCTGCTTTCAATCCAAGATAAGCATTGGCAGCGCCCATCAGCATGGCCAGAAAAATACCCAGTACGAGAGCCCGGCCGGTGAACTCACTCATTCTGGTTTCCGAAGAAACAAAAGGGACAAAAGTCTTCTGATCAGCCATCGTAAAATATTTTGGTTGATAATAAAAATTTATGGTGCCAGGCTATAATCCCATGGCCCGGAACACCAGTTCAGCAATATCTAAATTGAAAATCTCTTCTTCCTTGTTTTTGTATTTCAGCCCGTCGGTCATCATCACCATGCAAAAAGGGCATGAGGTGGCCACCACTCCCGCCCCGGTCTTTAATGCCTCTTCCGTCCTCTCGATGAAGATTTCCTTATCACCGGGTTCGGCCTCCTTGAACATCTGAGCGCCGCCGGCACCGCAACAGAGTGCAAAACTCCGGTTCCGTTCCATTTCTACCCTGCCTCCCGACAATGCATCGATGATGCGGCGAGCCGGCTCATATTCTCCATTGGCCCTCCCCAGATAGCAGGGATCATGATAGGTGATCATCGCATTACGGTATGTATCATCCTTAAAAGTAATGCTGCCGCTGCTGATCATTTCTTTCAGGAAATTGGTATAATGGATCACCTCATACCGGCCTCCAAGATCAGGATACTCGTTTTTGAAAATATTGTAGCAATGCGGACAGGTCGTCAGTATCTTTTTTACTTCGTACCGGGTAAAGGTTTCTATATTGCTGAGGGCCTGCATCTGAAACAGCATCTCATTCCCTGCCCTTCGGGCCGGATCTCCTGTACAGCTCTCTTCAGATCCCAGTACAGCATAATTAACTTTCAGGTAATTCATTATACCTGTGAAGGCCCGGGCAACTTTTCTGTAACGGTCATCGAAAGCACCCGCACAGCCAACCCAATACAGGTATTCTGGTTTTTCTCCCCTGGCAAAGATATCCGCCATTACGGGTACATCAAGTTTACTTGTATTTTCCTGATTCATATACTAATCCGGATTAATTTCAATATCATCGTTCTGATTTCTTTATCTCCCCTACTCTGCCCACTTCATCCTGTCAGCAGGTGAGAACTGCCATGGGGCCCCATTGTTTTCGATATTGGCAAAAATGCTCTTGATTCCGCTTGGAGCACAGGCATCCTCCATGACCATATTGCGCCTCATTTCAATGATGAGGGTTGGATGATTGATATTTACGGGACACTCCTGTGCACAGGCATTACAGGTGGTACAAGCCCACAGTTCCTCACATGAAATATAATCGCCCAGGAGGCTCTTTCCGTCCTGGTATTCCTTTCCCTGCTTCAACAGTCCCGGACCTTTCTCCTTCATCCTCGCCCTCAGATCCATGAAAATTTTGCGGGGAGATAACTTCTTTCCCGTCAGATTAGCCGGACATACCGAGGTACAACGGCCACATTCTGTGCAGGCCAGTGCATCCAGGTAATTTTTACGGTTTACATCCTCCACATCCTTCACACCAAAGCGCGCAGGGGCCTGCTCACCCTCAGGTGCAGCAGAGAAAGCTGTCTCCGGGTTCATCATCATCTTCACCTCCTTCAATACATCCTCCATCAGGGGCAACTTACCGAGTGGCTCCAGCCGGCTGAAGAAGACGTTAGGAATGGACATGAACACATGGAAGTGCTTGGAATACGGAAGAATATTGGCAAAAAGGAAGATCAGCAGAATATGCATCCACCAGAACACCTCCATCAGCAGATGATCCTCCTCCCCGCCGCCCATAATAGTGGCCAGATGCGTACTTACCGGGTAAGTGCCTTCTGGTGCAATGCCGCTATGCATGCATGAGGTGAGATAAAACACATTCATTCCCAGAAGTGAGATCATCAGTAATAGGATCAGGCTCAGGGCAACATTGGCATCCTGATGCGATTTCTTTTTCATCTCAACTCCATGAAATCGCTTGATATTCAAAAACAAGCGCCGAAACAGGAAGACAACAATGGCCAATAAAACAAGTAATGCGAAGACATCGCCGGATGCTGTGATCATATCATACACCCATCCCCAGGCAGAAAAAATACGATCGTATCCAAAAACACCATCTATAACCATCTCGATGCTACCAATGGCGATCACGCAAAACCCCCAGAAAACAAGGGCATGTAGAAAACCGATTACGGGTCTGCGAAAGATCTTGGTCTGAAAGAATGCCACTTCCGTCATCACAACCAAACGTTTCGCCAACCGGCCGAAGCGGTATGGCCTTGTCAGTTTGTAAAACCGGTAGAGTCGCCAGGCTGAATATATAAATACCACCAGAGTAAGCGCCAGGCAGGCAATAAAAACAATTTGCTTGATCATGATATCATCCTGAAAATTTCTGATGCAAGTATAAGGAATATTGTTTAATGGCAGGAAGGGAAGCAAAAATGTCGGCGTATCCCAAAATCATTATTTTTGTCCCGCTCAACTATTGCGCTATGCCTTATTGTAATGTCAACGGGAATAATCTGCATTATCAGTTAATCGGGCCTGAAACTATTTCAGGCGAAAAGCCCTGTATGGTATTCCTGCACGAGGGATTAGGCAGTATCGCTCAATGGAAGGACTTTCCGCAGCAGATGTCAGATCTGAGCGGATTGCCGGCCCTGGTTTACGACAGATACGGTTATGGCCGGAGTGAAAAGCTCAGGGAGAAACGAAGTGCGCAGTTTGCTAAAGAAGCAGCAATTGAAGAATTGCCGGCCTTACTTTCGTCATTGGGCATCAGTTGTCCTTTGGTACTCATCGGTCACAGCGACGGAGCCACCATTGCACTCATGTATGCTTCTGAATTCCCTGAACGGGTGAAGCTTGTGGTGTCTGAAGCGGCTCATGTGATGCTGGAGGATATTTCGCGAAGCGGCATCAGGAATACGATCACTCTTTTTGAAACCAGCCGTTTGAGAGACTTTCTGGAGAAATATCATGGTGACAGGACGGATTCCATGTTCTACGGCTGGGCGCACACCTGGATATCGGGAGAACTTGATCATTGGGATATGAAGGAGGAACTGGCGCATATCATTTCTCCGGTTCTGGCTGTTCAGGGGGTTGATGATGAATACGGGAGCCCTCTGCAACTGGAATGGATCAGGGATCACTGTCCTGGTCCTGTTGAATTACTGCTGATCCCAGATTGCGGGCATATCCCTCATTTCCAGCAAAGAGATGTGGTTACGGCGAAAATTATGAGTACTCTGAATCAATACAATATTATATGAGTGAAGCAGATCAGAAAAGCACCATGGAACAAGCCGGCAAGGTGCAACTTTTCGTTGATTTTTTACACCGTGGAATGATGCATCATGCCATGTGGTATGCGGAGGCTCTTCATCAGTTTGGCCGGGAGCGGGCTTTGGAACTCATGGAGACTGCCTGGAAAAACAGTTACGAGATCCAGATTAAAAGAATGGCCAAGGTATTGGGGTTTGAATTGACGGATGGCCTGCCCAAGCCATTATTGGATCTTCCGGGTGAAAAAATGGATGAACTCCTGCAGGCGGCTGCGGTTAACTGGCTTGTGGGTGATGGCACCTGGTTCCAGGCAGTTGAATTTTCTCATGGGATGTCCGATGCCAAACGCTGCAACGATAGTTGCTGGGCTCATTTTGCCCCTTTCGAAGCATGGTCAGTAAGGCGCATGCTGGGATTACCAAAAGATTGTGGGCTTCCCGGTCTTAAAAGAGCGCTGCAATACCGGCTGTATGCGTGGATCAACGAGCAGAGTTTCGTTGAAGAATCAGAAAACAGCCTCGTGTTCCGTATGAATGATTGCCGCGTACAGTCGGCCAGAAAACGAAAAGGTCTGGATGATTATCCCTGCAAATCCGGGGGATTGGTGGAGTTCCGTGAATTCGCAAGAGAGATCGACCCGCGCATCAGAGTGGAGTGCATTGGCTGTCCGCCAGATTCTCATCCCGATGATTGGTTTTGCGCCTGGCGTTTTACGCTGTAGGATCAAAGGCCGATATCTGCGCCTATGCGGATGACCGGGTTAGAATAAAGTGAATACTGTGATTCATTAAAGTTCCACAGGACCATCAGGTTGATTGATGATCTGCCTCCGATCCTTTGTCTGTAACCCACACCGGCAAGAAAGTTATTGAGGGAAACCCACTCAAGATAGGTAGTCTGATAGGGGTCGTTGACTTTATAGGTCATGTACTCATATTCGAGGTGTGCGAACAGGTTATCAAAAACAGGCAGATAGAGTCTTGTAAACAATCTGCCTCCCAGAACGTGAACATCCAGTTTCGGTACGTACCTTCGGTCGCTGATGTATTGATAAGTAAAGCCTGTGCCAATGGCAATATGTTCCAGGGGATAGTATCCGAATTGTGGTGACACATCAATCATGGTAATAGTTCCGAACTGAACGCCCAGGCTTCCTCCGGAAAAGAAACTGTTTCGGTAGGGGAGGATTCCACCATAGTCGTCACTATCGTCATCCACGTTATTCTGTGCATTTGCAGCAGCGACTATTATGAAGAAACAGAAAATAGAGCAGAGCTTTTTCATATGATCATATAATAATGTAGGACAAAGATAAGGTAAAGGGATAAAAAACGATCTGTTTTAAGGGATAAGAACGCGATGCATGAATCTTTATTATCAACTGATCAAATTTTTTGCATCATATTTATTTGATTACATGAGTGTTAGTTAATTTTAAAAAGAAATTGGAATTTATTTTCAAAAAAGCTTGCAATTAATAAAAACAGTATTACCTTTGCACTCCCGTTTGGGACGCTGATTTCTGAAAACATAGACACACTTCAATATCAGCCATTTAAAACCAGATTGGGGGCGTTCATTAAAAAAAGTAAAAAAAAGTTGCAAAAAAGTTTGGATGTAATAAAAACTTGTGTAATTTTGCAACCCCTTTTGAGAGGAATCAATTATCAAAAGGATCGGTAATAGAAAAAAGTTCTTTGACAATATTGAAGTTTGGCCAAATAAGTAGCAAATACAACAGGAAAAATTTCTTGTGAGTTTAAGTAGATCCAGGAACATTATAATTCTTCTTACTATGAAGAGTTTGATCCTGGCTCAGGATTAACGCTAGCGGCAGGCCTAATACATGCAAGTCGAGGGGCAGCGCGGGTAGCAATACCTGGCGGCGACCGGCGTACGGGTGCGTAACACGTATGCAACCTACCTTTGACTGGGGCATAGCCCCGAGAAATCGGGATTAATACCCCATAACATTGCGAGAAGGCATCTTTTTGCAATTAAAGCTCCGGCGGTCTTAGATGGGCATGCGCGACATTAGCTAGTTGGTGAGGTAACGGCCCACCAAGGCTCCGATGTCTAGGGGTTCTGAGAGGATTATCCCCCACACTGGTACTGAGACACGGACCAGACTCCTACGGGAGGCAGCAGT
>CALGYY010000262.1 GCA_937934705.1 uncultured Bacteroidota bacterium | reverse complement strand
AAAACAGAAGTTTGTGGTATCCAGGTAGCTCCAGGCAGGAGATTCACAGTTTCATCACCCCAGAATAATTTCTTTCTATTTCACGAGCAAGCGTGGTTCCATCATATCCAGCATAGCATACTTAACTCCCTCGCGTCCGAGACCGCTGTTTTTAACCCCGCCGTATGGCATGTGGTCGAGCCGGTAAGTTGGGATCTCGTTGATCATCACGCCGCCGACCTCCAGGTGATTGAAGGCATAGTCCATGTAATCGATGCGGTTGGTGAATACCCCGGCCTGCAAGCCGAATTCGCTGTTATTGACCCATTCCACCGCCTGATGAAAGTCGCTGAAAGGCTCCAGGGTCACCACCGGCCCGAAAATCTCTTTACAGCAAACATTCATTCTGAAATCGGTTCGGGTCAGAACGGTGGGAGCCACAAAACTTCCTTCTCTTGTTCCGCCACAGAGCAATTCGGCACCTGCATCAACAGCTTCTTTTACCCATTGCTCCACACGGACCGCGTTTTTTTCGTCTATCATGGCTGCGATATCCGTCGCGGGATCAGCGGGGTGTCCCGGCCTCAGCGCCTTAACCGCTTCTGCATATTTGCGTGAGAATTCTTCGAAAATGCCGTTCTCAACGTATATACGCTGGGTGTGGATACACACTTGTCCGGCATAGGAAAACCCTCCGAGAACGCACTTTTGTACGGCCAGGTCTATAGGACAGTCGTTGCAGACAATCACGCCGGCATTCCCGCCCAGTTCAAGGACTATTTTCTTCTTACCGGCATCCGCTTTCATTTTCCAGCCCACTTCCGGAGATCCTGTAAAGGTCAGCAACTTGAATCTTTCGTCAGTGACCAGTAAATTGCCCGTGGCGCGATCCATGGGCATGATGGATACGGCCCCTTTCGGCAGTTTGGTTTCGCTGATGATCCTGGCCAGGGCCAGAGCGCTGAGAGGAGTCGAGGTAGAAGGTTTCAGGATGATGGGGCAACCGGCTGCAATGGCCGGGGCGATCTTGTGGGCGACCAGCATCAGAGGAAAATTGAAAGGAGAAATACCGGCCACCAGTCCTACCGGGAAGTACCGGATCAGTCCTTCACGACCTTTTCCGTGGGGTGCCCAGTCGAGCCGGATGTACTCCGATGGGGGACGTTTACATTCTTCCGCGGCGATGGCAAAAACCATGGCTGCACGATCAATCTCGGTCAGCGCATATTTCATCGGCTTACAGGCTTCCAGCGAAAGAGTAAGCGCCAGGTCTTCCTTTCCTGACAAAATAGCTTCACTGATCTGACGAAGCGCAGAGCTTCTTTCAAAAAGCGGTAATTCACGCATGTCAGCTTCAACCGCCAGGGCCTGCTCAATGGCTTTTTCAAGCTCTTCATCACCGGCAACACAGGTGGTGGCCACAAGCTTGCCGTCACAGGGTGTTCTCACTTCCAGAGACTTCTTCGTGCTGATAAAGTCCCCTCCGCAAAATATCTTTTCCATCTCTTCTAAAGTATTTTTATTCCCCTCAAAGATACGTTTTTGGCATTTTTCAGTTGAGGGATTTTGATTATCTTTGTGCACCACACCATTTTCATCAACCATCAACCTTATCAAACATGGAATATAAGATCCTGAAACCTGTTGTACAGGATGGTATTGCATTAGTGACCATCAGCAGACCCGAGGCGATGAACGCCCTGAATACATTGTTTTACACTGAGTTAAATCATTATCTCGACAGTATCACGGCCAGCCCTGAAGTCAAAGTGCTGGTTCTCACCGGAGAAGGCAAAGCTTTTGTCGCAGGTGCCGATATCGCCGAAATGGTACACATGAGTCCGGAAGAAGGATCAGCTTTTTCGCGCCTGGGACAGCGGACATTTGACCGTCTGGAGCAGATTGATATCCCTGTGATTGCTGCGGTGAATGGTTTTGCGCTTGGTGGCGGTTGTGAACTCACTATGGCCTGCGATTTCCGCATCGCCAGCAGCAAGGCAAAGTTCGGCCAGCCGGAGGTCAACCTCGGAATGATCCCCGGTTATGCCGGAACCCAGAGGCTTTCGCGTATCGCCGGCATTGGCAATGCGCTGTATATGCTTATGACGGCTGATATGGTTACTGCTGAAGATGCTTTGCGGATGGGACTGGTTCAGAAAGTGACAGATCCGGAAACACTGCTGGACGAAACTATGGAAATCGCCAGAAAGATTGCTTCAAAAGGGCCAAAAGCTGTAAAGAAAGTCAAGGCGGTTACCCGTCAGGGATTCGGGATGAGCTTTGTCGATGGCAGCGAACTGGAAGCCAAAGAATTCGGGACCTTATTCAAAGATGAAGGCGAAGAAGGCATGAAAGCATTCCTGGAAAAACGCCCCCCGAAATGGTCATGAAAAAGTCTGAAGGTCGAAAAGTCCAAAAGTCTGAAGGTCGAAAAGTCTTAAAGTCGAAAGTCCAACATCCAATATCCAATATCTAATATCCAATATCTAATTTCCAATTATTGACCCTGAAAATTCATTAATCAAACATCATATGACATACGACGAAAGATTACAGAATGTAACGGTCCTGGGGGCTGCCGGAAAAATGGGCAGTGGCATCCTTTTGCTGACCGCGATTGAAATGGCTGACCTCAGCCTGAAGCCCGAAAATAAGGGGAAAACATTTGTGCTGAACGCCATGGATGTCTCACATGCCGGCCTGGCCGGTTTAATGCGCTATCTGAAGGCTCAGGTGCTCAAAGCGGCTGAAAAAAAGGTGAATCTTTTGCGGAAAGTATACGCTGACCGCACTGACCTTGTTGAGAACGGAGAGATCATTGACCAGTATGTTTTTGATGTACTGAATGTGGTCCGCCCCGTTACCACACTGGAATCGGCTTATGAGTCCGCTCTGGTGTTCGAAGCCATTGTGGAAAACATGCCCCTGAAGGTGAAGATCCTCAGTCAGATTTTTGAGAACAGCAAGTCTGAACCCTGGGTATTTACCAATACTTCCTCTATTCCTATCCATGAGCTGGATGAGCAGGCGAAGCTCGGCGGCCGTGTTCTTGGGTTCCATTTTTATAATCCTCCGGCAGTTCAGAAGCTCGTGGAACTGATTGTTACGGACAAGACCAAACCTGAACTGGTAGAGTTTGCGCATGCTTATGCGAAGAGCCTGAAAAAGATTATTGTCCCCTCTAACGATTATGCTGGCTTTATCGGAAACGGACACTTCATGCGTGATGCGCTTTACGGAATTCAGCAGGCAGAAAAACTGACCGCTGAAATGAGTTTTCCGGAAGCAGTTTACACTATTAATAAAGTGACTCAGGATTATCTCATCCGTCCGATGGGTATCTTCCAGTTGATCGATTATGTAGGGGTTGACGTGGTTCAGTTTATCATGAAAGTAATGAATCCCTATCTGAAAGATGAGGATCTGCACAGCGACCTTCTGGATCGCTACATGGAAACGGGCGTCAAAGGAGGACAGAACTCCGACGGTTCACAAAAAGATGGTTTCCTCAAGTATGAAAAGGGCAAGATCGTTGGCATTTACGATCCTGAGAAGAAAGCTTATGCAGATGTTTCTGCGTTTCAGACCAAATGCGACGACAAACTCGGAAAATTGCCTGAAAGTCTCGTCCCGTGGAAAGCCGTGGTGGGTAAGCCCAATCGCGAAGAGGTTTTTACCCGCTATTTTGGTGAACTGAAAAACCATGATAGTTTCGGAGCGAAACTGGCGGTGGCTTATGCAAAACGTTCAAAAGAAATCGGGTTGCAACTGGTCAGTTCCGGTGTGGCACAGAAAGAGGAGGATGTCAATACTGTACTGCTCACAGGCTTTTTCCACGCGTACGGTCCCATCAATAATTATCTCGGTTAACAGTTAAATTAGGAGAATAATCCATGCAGAAATTAAGAAGAAAAGTATATATGGCAGCCGGGTTTAACACCATTTCGATGGGGACCGGCCGTAAGGAATTCAATCCCAAAAAGGAACGTCCCGGATTGGAGGAATACATCCGCGAGGCGGGTCAGGGAACACTGAAAATGATCGGAGGGGCAAAAAATGTTGATGAGTGCTGGATCGGCAATTTTATGGCCAGCCGTTTCAACAAGCAGGGTCACCTCGGGGCTTTCATGGCACATATCGATGATGGGCTTCGTTACAAACCATCGACCCGCGTTGAAGGCGCATGTGCCTCGGGTGGTCTGGCTCTGATGGGCGGGATTCGTTCTGTCCTGGCGGAAACAGCAGATGTAGCTCTGGTGATGGGTGTTGAAGTACAGAATACAGTGAAGGCTATTTATGGCGCCGATATTCTTGCAGGAGCCGGTTGGTTCAAACAGCGCAAGAGCGGACATGCTTATTTTTTTCCTGGCAAGTTCAGCGACAGGGCAGGAGCCGTATATGAGAAATATGGCCGCGAGCGTACCCGCAAGGCCATGGCCCGCTGGTTCCGCAATGCCATTGAGAATGCACGCCTTTGTCCCACCGCTCAGGAATTCACCAACAGTGTGAAAGATCTTGAAACGCTGGGTATGATGGAGCCCAATCCCAAAGGTTTTGTTGACAATCTCAATGTTTTTGATTGCTCCAAGGTTTCCGACGGCGCATCCTGTATCGCCATTTTGTCTGAGGAAGGCCTGAAGAAATGCGGGATCGACAAGAAGGATGCAGTGGAGGTTGTCGGTTGGGGACATGTGGTGGATAATCTGACGGAAGATCCGCGTGACCTTACAGTGATGGCCGCTACACGCGAAGCCGCCCAGGAAGCAATGAAAAGTGCCGGAATCACCTGCAATGATCTTTCTACCGTTGAAACTCATGACTGTTTCACCATTGCCGGAATACTTGCCGTAGAAGCTATTGGCCTGGCCAAAGCAGGTGAAGGACCTGATTATGTCAGTGCAGGAAATACAGCACGCGACGGTAAGGTTCCTTTCAATACCACCGGCGGACTGATCGGATGGGGTCATCCTACCGGAGCAACCGGTGTTCACCAGGCGGTAACCGTTTGGGAACAGTTCACCGGGAGAGCCGGAGATGCGCAGATCAAAATTGACGAGAAAAGGCCCTATGCGCTTTCCATCAACATGGGCGGTGATGACAAGACGCTGGTCTCGATCGCCTATAAGAAAATCTAGTCATTGGGACTGCCGGAGGAATCCGGCAGTCCTTTTTTAAGGCTCGTACAACTACCTGCGTTTTTTTTGCGTCATGGGATAACAGAAACCTGTTTTATGAGAACACACCCTGCAATTTTGAAAAAACCCTGCGCTGTCTTTGTATTGGCTGTATTGCTGACATTAACAGGAGAATACGCTCATGCGCAAAAGAATGTCGGGATTAATTCCACCGGCGCTAACCCGCATCCGTCTGCTGCATTGGATGTGGACGCCAACAATATGGGAGTGCTTATTCCGCGTCTGAGCACCGCTCAAAGACTTGCTATTCCTGCCCCTGCCAATGGTCTTATGGTATTTGACACTGATCTTGCCTGCGTTTTCTTTTACCTGGCTTCTAGTGCATCATGGGTTTCTCTTTGTGATGGCGGAGCAGGATCCGTGGGACCAACTGGTCCTACCGGCTTACAGGGGCCGCAGGGTCCTGCCGGAGCTAACGGACTTCCCGGACCTACCGGACCCGCAGGAGCCAATGGCCTTCCGGGTCCGACAGGCCCGGCCGGGCCCCAGGGTGTTACAGGTCCTACGGGACCGGGTGGCGGATTGCCCGGTGTTACCGGACCAACGGGTCCGACAGGCCTGGGTTTGCAGGGACCTACCGGACCTACCGGTATCGGAATTCAGGGTCCCACCGGTCCGACCGGTGCAGGATTACAGGGTTCCACCGGCCCGACGGGTCCGACAGGTGTGGTTACTGTTTTTTTCCAGGGAGCCTATGCAACCCGGACACTGATATCAAGTACGTATCCGACATTCACCCAGATCGGCGGACTGTCGGTGACCATCAATTTCACAGCAGCAGCAACGGTCGCTATTTTTTCTACAGGTTCACTGGAAACAACTTCCGGTGCCAATGCCGGTTCAGGAGCCCATGTGGGAATCTTTGTTGACGGAACGCTCATCCCGCAGGCGCTTCAGACAGTGGATGTCACGGATCCATCCGGATTTACACAAACCATTGCACCATGGTCAATCGTGGCCTATGCATCAGTCACTCCGGGGAACCACACTTTCACGGTAAGAGCCTGCAAATATGCATTTGACAACTTCTACGCGGGAGGGAACACCACATCCCCCAACCAGAATGAAGGCTGCCTGATCGTTCAGGTTTTCTATTAGAAGCAGATTTCAGGATGACCGCAGAGTTCGCAGATTTCCTGCGGATCGTTTATCTTTGTTCATTAAAATCACCTTATGAACAGGATTACCGCATTACTGGGGATTAAGTATCCCATTATCCAGGCAGGGATGATCTGGTGCAGTAACTGGGAACTGGCAGCCGCTGTCAGCAAGGCAGGAGGTCTTGGACTGATAGGTTCAGGAAGCATGGATCCGGATACCCTGCGCGCACACATCAGGAAATGCAAGGCTGCTACTGAACGGCCTTTCGGTGTCAATGTCCCCTTACTCTTTCCTTCTGCCGAAGAGTTTATGGCCATTATCGTTGAAGAGGAAGTGCCTGTGGTATTCACTTCAGCCGGTAGCCCTTCACGTTGGACCGGCTTTCTGAAAGATCACGGAATTAAAGTGGTTCATGTAGTTGCCAATACGAAGTTCGCGCGAAAATCAGAAGATGCAGGGGTGGATGCCATCGTAGCTGAAGGTTTTGAGGCAGGTGGCCACAACGGGTCGGAGGAGACAACCACGCTGACTTTGATTCCCATGGTCAAGCAGGTCGTTAACATCCCTGTGATTGCTGCCGGGGGAATTGCAACGGGTTCAGGCATGCTGGCCGCGATGGCTCTTGGAGCCGAGGGTGTGCAGATCGGCAGCCGCTTTGTGGCCAGCACTGAATCATCTGCACATCCTTCATTCAAACAAAAGGTGGTGGAGGCGGGCGACGGAGATACTATGCTGGTCATGAAAAAACTGGTGGCTGTCCGTCTGCTCCGTAACCATTTTATGGATCAGGTTATCGATGCAGAACGGGGATGTGCATCGAAAGAGGAATTATCGGAACTGCTTGGTAGGGGACGGGCCCGTCTTGGCATGTTTGAAGGGGATGTTGAAAACGGCGAACTGGAGATTGGCCAGATCGCGGGGCTTATCAAAGAAATCAAGCCGGCCGCGGAAATTGTCAGCGATATCATCAATGAGTACAACGAAACCCTGAAGTCACTGAAAAATCCGGGCTGAGAACTTCTCAGACAAGCATAACGGAACAAGAAAATTACGGTCAGGCTTTTCCGCCCTGCGCTGTCAGTCCTTTGACCAGCCAATCACGGAGTTCCGGAAATACCTCCTCAGTTGAAATGCTCCTTTTTATTTCTGCAGAAATAGATGTCACTCCTTTGTCTTTAAAACCACATGGGTTGATATAGCTGAAATAACGGAGATCGGTATTGACATTAAGGGCCAGGCCGTGCATGGTGATGTATCTGCTGGCGCGTATGCCGATGGCGCAGATCTTCCGGGCAACCGGGGTGCCCGCGCTAATCCATACACCGGTGGCGCCGGGCAGCCGGGATGCCTGAATCCCGTAAGTCTTCAGGAGCATAATTACCGCTTCTTCAAGGGTTTCAACATAGGATTTCAGGGAGAGATTCAACTGCATCAGATCAAGAATTGGATAAACCACGATCTGTCCGGGACCATGATAAGTGATATCCCCGCCCCGGTTGGTGCGGACGTAGGTAGCGCCAATGCTTTCAAGAAAGGACGGCGCAATCAGCAGGTTGTTTTCCCTGCCGCTTTTCCCCAGTGTGTAAACATGGGGGTGCTCGCAGAACAGAATATTTTGCTGCGGAACTACCTGTTGTTTTTCTGCGGAGCAAGCGTTCCTGACTTGCAGGGCCTCATTGAACAGATCCTGCTGGAGCTTCCAGGCTTCATCGTATGAAATGAGTCCGAGCTGACGGATATTGATCGTCATTTCACAGAAATATTGGCTTCAAGAGTGTCGCATCCGTATGGGTAACGAATGTGAATATGATATTCTTTGCCTTTTTGAAGGCGTACGGCTTTCTTCAGATAGATCAGTTCGGGATTGAAAAGAAATCTTGTTTTCTCGGTCACCAGTTCCGGGGTCAGCCAGGCACGGCTGGTGATGACTACAGAATCTGCAATCCGGTCTTTTCGGGCCCTGACTTTTACGACCGTGTCAACGCCGTCTTTGCATTTCTTCATCAGGTTGATGTTGTCGTACATCACGCGGTCTGAAACAGGCTCATCATCGGCCATCAGCAGAGAACGGCTGTCGTTGTTGATCTTCACACCATAGAGTTCTTCATGAGCATCGTAGAGTTGTATGTAGTGTTCCACAGAAAGCGGAATGATGCGTCCGCCTGGTTTAAGGTATTTCCTGAGATTATTGATAACTGCAATTTGTGGTTCGAAGAATTGTCCGGTGCAGAGCAGTTCACAGATGATGACATCTGCAGCTTCCGGAAGTTTCATCATTGAAGCATCCCCGTTCATGATGGTAAATTGCTTCTGCAAACCATTGTTTTTGGCCAGGTTGGCGATCAGCCGGCAAAAACGGGGATGCAGCTCCAGTGAATAGATATGACGGGCTCCGTCTTTCGCTGCGAAAACACCGAGGATGCCGGTGCCCGCACCGGCATCGGCCACCACATCTCCTTTTCTGACCGTATCTTCTATCGCCTGTTTCCACAGCACAGTGCGCTCGGTATCGTAAAGGCAGAACGACACTTCATAGGGGGTGAACTGAACGTTGGTGGTTGGTTTCATAGCCGAAAAATCGTTTTGAGGGATGAGTTTGATTTGTCTGGAAGTGGCCTGGTGTTTTTCCTGTTATTGCATCTTGATTTCCTTCATCAGGATCTCCGTATTCTGGTGCCGGTTGAAATGGAGTATCGCCTGAACTGTAGATTCTTTATCCAAACCTGTTGTACGGAAGGTGCCTCCTTCAACGGCCATGCCTTCATCATCAAGCCCCGCATAAATGTTGAGATCCAGTGCCCGGGCCTGCATAAGCACAGCGATCACACTGCTGAGTTCAGGAGGTAAGTATCCGGCAGCCTTCATTTCTTCGGAAAGCCTGCAGCCTTTGGGAATGTATGTCGGGTTCAGGTGAACGGAAACGGGTACGCCGTACTGATGACTCAGGTTCTTCAGTTCCTCCAGCCCCAGCAGTGCTTCTTTTATACCCTCCTCCTCACTGAGACTATGGTGCGGTTTGAGCATCAGGTATGCTTTAAGCCGGCACTGATTATCGCTGAGCTGCTGCATCAGGCGATGGAGGGCTTCCCTGCTGAGTCCTTTTTTGAGGACTTCGTTGCGTAGTTCGGGGCTGTATGTTTCGTAGCCGATGCCGACTTCGATAGCCACTTTGCGGCTGAATACCTCCTGCAGCATGCGGAGCTCCCAGTCCTCAACGTACTCCGGGCGGGTTTCAAGAGAAAGCTGCTGAACGGAGGGAAAGTTGCTTATGCGCAGCGCAAGATAAAGCAGTGAACGGGTGGGCATGCATTCCTGGTCAAGACTCGAACTTGCCGTGTATACCGAAACCTTGGTGATGGCGGAAATTTGTCCGGTATTATATGACGAAAGTATATAATCGATCTGTGCTTCTATATCGGCAGGGCTGATGCTCTCGCCACCCTCCGACATAGCAGGCAGCGCACAGAAAGCACAGCGGCCATAGCGGCAGGGACGGGTATACAGGGCCAACACCAGTTCCTTTCCCGTGGCGCAGTCGACATACCAGTGAAACAGGGGTCTGCTTTTATCTTTCATGGGACAGGTTTTGAGGGTAAAGGTAGGAAAAGAAAAAATTATGTTTCAAAAAACACCGGTCCGGGAATATGTAAGCGCCCCGCAGGGGCGTCATTAACGGAGAATTTGTTATATTAGCACAGAAAAAAGCAGGCAAATAAATTTAGAGAACAATTATTCATTTCCCAATGGCGAGTACGTATACACAAATTTACATTCATACCGTAATGGTGGTGAAAGGGAGAATGAACCATATTTCACCGGAATGGAAAAACCAGCTTTGTAAATACATTACAGGTATAGTGCTTCACAAGAAGTGTAAAGTGATGGTTATTAATGGAATGCATGATCATTTGCACATTCTTCTTTCAATAGGGCCCGATCGTGCCTTATCTGATTTGATGAGGGACATAAAGGCAAATTCTTCGCGATGGATCAATGAGAAAAGGTATATAAGCGGGAAGTTTGAATGGCAAACTGGCTTCGGAGCCTTTTCAGTAAGTAAATCTCAGGTTGAGAAAGTTGCACGATATATTGAGAAGCAGGAAGTGCATCACAGGAAGAAGACGTTCAGGGAGGAATATGTTGGTTTTTTGCAAGCATATTCTGTTGATTACAAAGCGGAGTTCATATTTGAGGATTTTGGTATCGCTCCTTCGGAGCTCATGGAGCGTAAGCGGTCTTGATCTCTTATTGATATTACGCTCCTTCGGAGCTGATCCACTACTTGGCGAAACATGGCTGCTTGGAAAGATTCATATCACCCATCAATGTATACCGATTGCTGACAAAAAGGCATGTTATTTCTGAGCCCCGCAGGGGCGTCATATCAATAGCAAGGTGACGATGTGATCGCGTGTGAACGAGCCCCGC
>CALGYY010000261.1 GCA_937934705.1 uncultured Bacteroidota bacterium | reverse complement strand
CGTGGCCGGGCCAGGTTCCTCCTCCGGTTACCTATAACAGCACCGGAATCTATGACATCACCTTAACAATAACAAAATCCGGTTTTACAGAAACGATTACAAAAGCCGGTTATATCAACGTTATTCCACCGGTATACTTTATGACCAACGGCACCATAACTGCCTGCGGAGGAGATTTCTACGACTCCGGCGGTCCATCAGGGAATTATCAGAATAATGAAAACTTGACACTGACCTTTTTACCTTCCACCCAAGGGGCAATGATTACTGTTTCATTTAATTCTTTCAACCTCGAATCAGGTTATGATTATCTGAAAATTTACAATGGCACCAGTTCCTCCGCCGCTCTGCTGGGAACATTCAGCGGAACCAGCCTGCCCGGGGCATTCACCGCCAGCAATCCCGACGGAGCGCTGACATTCAATTTTACTTCCGACAATACGGTGGTCAGGGCCGGATGGACAGCCACCATCGGCTGCTACAACCCAACAGATCCGCCGGTCGCGGAATTTTCGGCATCTGCCACAACTACCCCTGTAAATACAGACATCACGCTCAACGACCTTTCAGAGAACGCACCAACCTCCTGGCTCTGGACTATTTCACCGGATACATTTACCTTTATTAACGGGACAAATGCCGACAGCCAGAATCCGGAAGTTACATTTACCTCAACCGGAGCATATACTGTTTCTCTCACCGCATCCAACGCTTACGGATCAGACACCGAGATAAAAACCAATTATATTAATGTAGTTCTATACGAATATTGCATTCCCTCCTATACCTCAGGCACCAGTGCAGGCGATTACATTTCTTTAGTACAGCTGGGCGATATCAACAACGCCACCGGCGCATCGGATAGTCCGTATTACACTTACTTCAGCAATCTTACCACCGATCTGAATCCGGGTTCGGATTACACAATTACGCTGAGTCCGGGGACATACGGTAGCGGGAATAACATCTCGGTATGGATAGACTATAACCAGAACGGGGTTTTTGATACTTCAGAAAAACTGGGCAATATCAATATCCCCCCAACCCCCGCCACCGGCTCCGTCAACTTTACCGTACCAGAAAATGCCATACCCGGAACAACCCGCATGCGCGTGCGGGAAGTATGGAACAACAGCAATTTTGATCCATGCTTAACATACGGATATGGTGAAACCGAAGACTATAACGTGTTTATACTGAGCTCAGACAAAATACTCAATTTCACGGTTTACCTCGAAGGATTGTATGCCGGCAACGGCACAATGAATCAGGCCTTTAACGCTGAAGGACCCCGGTTCAGCCCGGGGACCGCCGATCAGGTCGCCCTGGAGTTACACAATTCAGCGGACTATAACATACTGGAATACGAAATCCAGGGAATTAACCTCGGCACCAATGGTTCAGCTTCAGTTACATTTCCGGCGCAGTATGCCGGGAGTTATTACCTGACAATCAGACACCGCAATTCACTTGAAACCACATCAGCCGTCCCTGTTTCGTTGAGTGGTCCGGTAACGGACTACGCATTTAACCAGCCATCAGCCATTTTCGGGAATAACCTGAAACAAATGCCGGACGGGCAGCATGCGATTTTCGGCGGAGACGTTAACCAGGACGGCCTGATCAATCAGCTTGACATTGATGATGTAAACACCAATGCCTCCATGTTCATTTCGGGTTATGTAGTCTCTGACGTTAATGGCGACGGCCTCGTTGACATTCAGGATTTTCAGATCATTGACAACAACCAGTTTAATTTCACCGGCTCTGCATTGCCTTAATGCAGAAAAGGATTAAAGAATCCGGCTTGCTTCAGTTCAGAATATTGATTCTGGAGCAATTATCCGAATAAACCCAATGAAATTATTAACAACTCAAATACTTCGAACCATGAAAAAAATCAAACACCTATCAGCTTTACTGATTGCATTTCTGCTCAGCCCGGGATTTATCCTGGGGCAGGCCGAAACGGCGATCTACTCCACAGGCTTTGAAGCATCCGAAGGCTTTACTGCCGGCACTGTCTACAACAATACAACAATTAAGTACGATGGCCCTTCCGGACAGCAATGGGGAACCTATTACGGGACAGCCGCGACAACAGGCGCTATATCCGGCGCAATGTCGATGCAAATGCGCTGGTATACCAGTGCGCCTTCAAATCTCGGGTATACTTTTACTAATTTCGACCTTACCAATGTAACACGCGTCACTTTTAAGGCTGCAAACACCAATGGAATCAATGTGATCGCATCCTATTCCACAGACGGAGGATCAACTTATACCGGAGATCAGACATATACACTTTCAACGACTTCATCTGAGTATGAATATATTATCAGTAATACCGGAGAATTTCCTTCTGTAAGAATTAAATTCCAGTTGACTTACACCACTGCGCCCACTGCCACATCAAGACTATATATTGATGATATTACTGTTTATGGAATCACCGGTGGTAATCCAACCGTTGCAACACCCCAGTTTACGCCACCGGCCGGCAACTACTTTTCCACCCAGAATGTTGCCATATCCACCACTACCGAAGGCGCTACCATCTATTACACTAACGATGGCAGCAATCCGGATAACACGAGCACAGAATACACAGAACCTTTAAATATAAGCACCACTACCATCCTTAAAGCCATTGCCTATGCCGACGGTTATGACCCCAGTCCTATCGCCACTTCATTGTACGCTTTCCCAGTAGAAGTTGCCGATATTGCAAGTCTGAGAACAGGCCTGACCAACGGAACGATCTATCGCCTGACCGGTGAAGCCGTGCTTACTTATAAGTCGACCGAACGAAACG
>CALGYY010000260.1 GCA_937934705.1 uncultured Bacteroidota bacterium | reverse complement strand
AAAGAACTTGAATATAATCAGCTAAAATTGTTTTAATTTTAATGGTACGCTAGTGTTCTTTTAAGAGAAATACATTGATATGAGTAAAGCAAAAAAAATAACCGTAAAAGGAAACGAGATAACCATTCTAAAAGAAGGTGAGGAACATTTTTTTCCTTAACAGATATGCTTAAAGCAAAGGATGGAGACTTCTTCATTTCCGATTGGCTGAGAAACAGAAATACCGTTGAGTTTCTTGGCATTTGGGAAAGCGTAAACAACCCCAACTTTAATTATGGCGAATTCGCCACAATTAGAACCCAGGCGGGCCTCAATAATTACAAAATAAGTGTGAAGGAGTGGGTGGAAAAAACCCATGCCATTGGGGTAAAGGCAACAGCCGGACGCTATGGTGGAACCTATGCCCATGCAGATATTGCACTGGAATTTGGAATGTGGATTTCTGCGGAATTTAAGGTTTATTTTATCAAAGAATTTCAGCGCCTGAAAACTGAAGAAAGCGACCGACTGAAGCTGGAATGGAACTTACAGCGCACACTGGCCAAGGTTAATTATCATATCCATACCGATGCCATTAAGGAGAACCTGATTCCAAAGGAACTTTCTAAAAGAGACATTTCCATTGTTTATGCCACTGAAGCCGATGTGCTGAATATGGCTTTATTCGGCAAAACCGCTGCCCATTGGCGGGCTGAAAATCCCAATACCGCAGGAAATATCCGCGACCAGGCTACACTGGAGCAACTGGTGGTACTCACCAACCTTGAAAGCCTGAATGCAGTACTCATTCAGCAAGGCTTATTACAACACGACCGATTATTACAACTGAACAAAATTGCCATACAGCAGCTAAAAACATTATTGAATAACCAATCTGTAAAGAAACTGAAATAACATGACCGACAATCATAGATAATGCTCTGTGCGGGAGTCACCTCCGTCACCTCCGTCAACCGGTCACCCGGTTACTGAGTATCGGGGTTACGGAGTAACGGAGTATCGGTGTTCGGTTAATTGATATTGGAAATTGGATATTGGAAATTTGATATTAGATATTAGATATTCGATATTCGATATTGGAAATTAGATAGTTGCACCACCCCCGTCACTTTCTCACTTTCTCACTTCATCACCCGGTCACCCGGTCACCCGGTCACCCGGTTACCCGGTCACCCGGTTACCCGGTCACTGAGTATCGGGGTAACGGAGTATCGGAGTATCGGGGTGGACCATCACTTCCTCACTTCCTCACTTCCTCACTTCTTCCCCACTTGCATTTATCGAAAAACTCTGCAAATAATTGGGAGAATATCAAAAAAGTATATACCTTTGTGGTACACCAATACTTTGAACGATGAAAACACTATCTCTGAAGCTTGACGATTCAGTATTTCAAGAGACTGAGCAGGTGCTGACAAAACTTAAAAAGCCACGAAACCGCTACATTAATGAGGCTTTATCATACTATAACAGGCTTCAAAGGAAAAGATTATTAGAAAAGAAGCTCAAAGCTGAGTCACTCCTGGTCCGTGATGAATCTCTCCGGATGCTCATCGAATTTGAAAATCTTGATGAATATGATGATTAAGCAATTTGAAATCTGGCTGGCCAATCTTGAGCCCAGATTCGGCACTGAAGCGGGTAAAACAAGGCCTGTTCTTATCGTACAAACAGATCTTCTGAATAAAACTCATTTCTCTACTTTAGTCTGTCCGATTACAACAAATGTGCAGCTCGAAAGCGAAATTTTGAGAGTGCATATTAAAAAGGGGATTGCAAAAGTTAAAGAAGATTGCGATATTATGATTGATCAGATCAGGGCAATCGATAATAAGAGATTAATTAAAAAAACCGGAGAATTACCAAAGGAGCTTCAGGAAAAAGTCAGGGAAAACATCAGGATCGTATTTAATTTGAATTTGTAATACACGAAACGCTAACAGCAAGTGGAAAACACAATCTTAATGGTGCTTATGCATGCCTCATTCAGCCATGACCTGAAAAAAAACCAGGAAACGTGTCATCATCGCCCTGAGCGTAAAACAGAGATATGATTAGGGTAGAAAGAATCACAGAGAACAAGAAGCAGTTTCTTGACTTATTGCTGATGGCGGATGAGCAGGAGGACATGATTGACAGGTATTTGTCGGATGGCGACATGTTTGCCTTGTATGACGGGGATCTGAAAAGTGTTTGTGTGGTGCTGCCTTTGAACGGCGAGACCTGCGAGTTGAAAAACATCGCCACCTATCCGGAATACCGGGCTAAGGGCTACGGAAGGGCATTGATCAGCTTCATTTCTGATTATTACAGAAGCGCCTTTGCGACCATGCTGGTCGGAACCGGTGAAACCCCGGCCATGCTGTCGTTTTACGAAAGCTGTGGGTTCACCAAATCGCACAGGCTGAAGAATTTCTTCACCGACCACTATGATCATCCCATGTTCGACGGCGACATCCAACTGGTGGATATGATCTATCTGAAAAAGAACCTGCGGGATCTGCAAAGCCGCTGATCGGCTGATTCTTTCACCCGGTCACCCGGTTACCCGGTCACCCGGTCACTGAGTATCGGGGTAACGGAGTATCGGAGTATCGGGGTTCGGTTCATCGGTATTGGAAATTGGATATTAGAAATTGGAAATTAGATATTAGATGTTGGATATTAGATAGTTGCACTACCCCCGTCACTTCCTCACTTCCTCACTTCCTCACTTCATCACCCGTCACCCGTCACCCGGTTACCCGGTCACCCGGTCACCCGGTCACTGAGTATCGGGGTTCGGTTCATCGATATTGGAAATTGGATATTAGATATTGGAAATTAGATAGTTGCACTACCCCCGTCACTTCCTCACTTCATCACCCGTGCCCCGTCACCCGTCACCCGTCACCCGTCACCTCCGTCACCTTCGTCACCTTCGTCACCTCCGTCACCTTCGTCACCTTCGTCACCTCCGTCACCTCCGTCACTTTCATCACTTTCATCACTTTTTTTTCATACTTTAATACATCTCATAGAATTTTTATTTACTTTTATCGAACCCTAAACCCGATTGTGGATCATTTTTCTGTTTTTTGAACCTCAAGAAAGGAAATAATCGTGCGCATACCAGATCGGGCGTGGGGTGCGATAGGTGGAACAGATCCTCCCCCGCATCGTAATATCCAATTCATGAAACATGAGAAAGACCATTCTTGTTGCAGTAAGTTTCTTTGCAATAAACTTAACTCAGTTACTAAGTGCCCAGCAGGTCACTTTCAATAAAGTGATCGATCATGCGCCAAAAGCAAGTGTTGCATACTCTGTTGTAAACACTTTTGATAAAAAGTACATGATTGCAGGGCAGATTGATTATTCAGGACTTGTTGTCAAGCTTGATTCTTTGGGGAATATTCTTTGGGATAAGAATTTCGGAGATGAATTATTTATTTCTTTTAATCATATAATAGCGACAAGGGATTCCTGCTATGTGCTTGTAGGTCAATACAAGAAGGATATTCTCTGTGTTAAACTTAATGAAAATGGCGATACAATCTGGACTAACGTAATTGATGTTTTTAATGATGAATCTGCAACCTATGTTCAGCAAACTTCGGATAATGGATTCATAATTATTGGAGGCACAAATTCCTGCACTGAAATGAGTTCACATATGGTTGTTGTTAAGCTTGATGCAGAGGGAAATATTATTTGGTCTGAAATACTAATTGGTTACAATGTTCCTGATCATGCCCATTCAATTAAAGAAACACCGAATGGTGACTATTTAATGACAGGGTATATGACTGACAGTTTATTGCTTGGTGGTGCCTTTTTAATGAAGTTGGATTCTGCAGGTAATATATTGTGGACAAAAAAATATTATATAACTTTTGGTTCTTATTGCGAGGGGAGTGATCTTCTAATCACCAATGATGGAATTTTGATTTATATTGCAGATTACGATTATGGCTTGGTCATTATGAAAACCGATTTTGTTGGAAATATTTCATGGGCAAAGTCCTATGGAATAATGGCGCATTATCATAGTGAACAAGCTGCTCCAAAAATGCACACGACTTCGGATAATTGTTATGTCCTTGTGAATGATCAAGGTATTAATTACAGTACACTGCTTAAAATAGACTCAGTTGGCAATCCCGTTTGGGCAAAAGACTTGTTACTGGATGCTATTGAGGCAATTGAAGCGCCGGACAGTGGTTTGTTTATAGTGGGTTATGGGCCTGTTATCGGACTAAAATCAGCACCATCATCCAATCCACAGATAGGAGTGATTAAGACTGATTATTCAGGAAACAGTATTGATTGCGTTTCCCCCGCTCATTACAATTCTCAGAGTGTATATGTGTATAAGGATCAGGTGTCATTTGTCAATATTTATGCAGGGACGCAAGTATCCGAGCGACCTATTATCAGCGACCTTGCACTGATAATTGATAATGGTTGCGTGGGATACCTTGAAGCCATTAACGAAAATTCGACGGCTAAGTCGAATATGGTAATTTATCCTAATCCGACTGAGGGCAGAATTACAATTGAGAACCTGTCAAAAAATTCGAATACCAGGGGGTTCATCACAATCTTTAACATTCACGGGCAAATGTTGCTAACAGAATCCCTGCAAGAGTATTCAACTGAAATTGATTTAAGCCTGCTTCCTCAAGGTGTTTATACAGTTCATATAACGAATAACGACGGGACCGTTCAAATAAAGTTGATAAAGCAATAAGCCGGGACGACAGCGCGATAATGAAAGCAATATCTGCAATTTATATTTTCCTTCTGATTACTTCTCTGACCAGGGGACAGTCCGATACTGTTTTTATACGTTACAACATGGATATTTCAGACGAAATTCCGAATTACAGAACCGATACACTTATTTTCGATTCTCCCTACCTGAGACAAATCATTTACGGCACAAGTGTTTTACCATGGACACACAATCAGCAGAAAGCGAAAAACTTCGGCATTGTGCTAAAAAGTGTAACGGGCACTGACTGCAAAGAATCCGGAAAGCCTTCAGCAGACGAAGTCGTTTCAATAGCAGAGACAGATACGACATTGAAAATTGAAATTAACCTCTGGGAATTGCTGCCATTCATTTCTGTGTGACCTTGAAATCGTTGAAGACTCTGTTGTAAATCTGGTTTATTACGGTTACGGAGCGACTTACTGTGCTTGCGACTGTTGTTTCGGATTAACTTACAATATGGATAAATGGAATTTTGACCGTGGTAAATCCCTTAAAAGTGTGATGATTAATGGTGACAGGCAGACAAAGAAGGAGTTGAATAAATGAGAGGAGCATCATAGTGAAGCGATTGTATGTATCACCAAATTCGTTTGTTTTTAATGTCAATGCAAAGTTTGAAATCGTTATCCCATAATGAAGTTATTGTTTAAGTCGATCAGTATCCTGATCATAACTACGGTATTGGCCTCATGTAACTCTGTGAGTAACTATAACCTGATCAAAGAATTCTTTGAGCAGACTAAAGATTCAAAGTCTGCATTTTCGGTCGAATGTGATTGGAGTCAAATAATTGACACAGTGGTTATAAGCGAAATCGTTAACATCCACTCTGATAGTTTCAGGTATTCGATTGAATTTGACGGCGATATATTTGAAATTGGCTTTTGGCCAGGAGAGGTAAAAGTCATTAAGGATTCTTGTGATGTATTTTCTGTGACAGAATATGTTGATTATACGAGAAATACCGCCAATATATTTACTATGCCTGATTTTGAACTGATTAATGGAGTCTACAGGGAGTATAACAATGAAGATAGAAATGGTAATGATAGTTTGAGCTTTGAAACGGACTGGTCATATCCGTACAGAGTATATTTGTCCATTGACAATAAAGACCTTGTTATTCATAGAGATTTTTCATTTAAAACAGAAAGTAGTACGTCGTATTTCTTTTCTAAGCAAAAGGGTCTGTATAAATTGTTAATCCTGGTGGATGGCGGACAATGCACTTTGTTAAAAATAGAGGAATAGAGGACGTATTGTTATTTTAATACTCATTTGATAGTGTTGAAATTATTGAATAATATAGCTCAAGTTTGACTTAGAAAAAAGGAGAACGCCCGACAATGAAAAAAAGCCTGACACTGGTCCTTGTTATGATTGCAGCTTTGGTTTTCGGACAGAAAGAGATCTCCTCCAGGTATAGCGAAGCATACAATCTGTTGCAGGAAGAAAAACTCATAGAAGCATACAGCATCCTGAAAGAAATAGAACCTGTATGCAATAGGAAAAACTCCCTGTACAATCACATTCTCTGGAATTACGCGACTGTGACTGCCGAACTGGAAAGACAGTGCAGAATGAATGAAGAATTTGAAGCATCCTTGAAATACGGTCTTGAAGCGCTGGAACTCATCAGGAAAGGGAAGAAGAGGTTTGATGAAGACTTTGCGGCCAGAGCGTATTGGATGCATAAAAACCTGATTGTTTCCTGTTTCGGACTTGGTCAGCTCGATGAAGCACAAAAGCACAGGGCCATTCTTTACCAGGCATATTATGATAAAGTACTGCCTGATGGCATCAACGAATATTTTAATTTCTCATTTTTCAGATGGAAAGGTAAGAATATCTGGGGTTACGAATGGTTTGAAGATTTGCCCAAGGACAGGAATTCAAAGAGTTTTACAAAGATTGTTTACTACGTTTACAGCACGAATGCTGATGGCTCTGACAAAGAGCAACTTTTCAGGCTTCACGTTTTAATGTTTCATAAGCTGAATAATGCCATCAGTTTCGATTATGTTTTAACCAAAATTGTTAAAACAGCCGAGGGAGAGGTAAGCAGAACCCTTTATGATTACACTTATAACGAAGAAATTGATTTCGCTCAGCTTCAGTCAGATATAAAGGAGGTGCTGAAAGGCAACGACAATCCCGATTCAAAATCAACAATAAGGAAGGAATGAGACTATTTCACGGCAACTCTCTTATACCAGGAGGTTGTAAATTTTAAATTTGGGTTCACCTGGTCAGGCAGAGTCTACGGACTTTCGACTCGCGGCCAAACCGTTAGCACTCATTAAAAAAAGAATCATGAAATTTTTTCTGACAATCTTGACAATTACAATGGCACTTGTGTCATTCGGGCAAGACTTTGAATTCAATTACAATAATGATTATAATAAGATTCTATCCCAAACCAATGATTCGTCAAGTAATCTATTTTATGACAAACTATTAAATCGCTTCAACAAAAACGACACTACTCTAAGTGACTATGAGGTACTTTGTTTATTAATTGGCTACACTGACAACATTTATTTTAAGCCTTACAACTACTTAAAGACCGAAAGAGAGATTTATGACCTTAATGATGAAGGGAAATATAATATCGTTATTGTAAAGTGCGACTCATTCTTAAACTTTGTTCCTGTAAGTCAACAGGCATTAATTGAAAAATCCTTCGCGTTTCATAAATTAGGAAAGAAAGATAGTGCTGATTTCTACTCATGGAAGTTTCAAAAGATTATGTGGGCAATGTATCGAAGTGGAAACGGTTTGACACCGGAAACAGCATTTTTTAGCCTTGGTCCAGCTGACGGACAAAACTTTATAACTAAATTTTTTAGAAGTGAAATTGGAATTATGGGATCGGGTCATGACAAAAATGGAAATTTTGTTGATATACTCGAGATAATAGTTAAGGATGAAAAGACTGGTGAAGTTAACAAAAAGAAACTATACTTTCAAATAGAGCACGCTGTCAAAAAAATGTTTAGTCCGGAAGAGTTCAAGCAATTAGAGGATGATTAAAAAAGAAATTGAAAAATTTTTGTAAGAAAAGAGCGTGTGCAACTTTTTGACTCTCTGACCTTTGGACTTTTGGACTTTGGACTTTTCGACCTTCGACTTTCTGACCTTCGACCCGTCACCCGGTCACTGAGTATCGGGGTAACGGAGTATCGGAGTATCGGTGTGGACCATCACTTCCTCACTTCCTCACCCGTCCCCCGTCACCTCTGTCACTCATTTCCGTGCTGCGTTCACCATCGCCCCTCGACAGGCTCGGGGACCGGCGTCTTTTTGTTAGCAACACGGCTTCGACAGGCTCAGCCCTGACACAGTCAGCAGCAAGCAGCAATCAGTGAGCAGTGGGTTTACAGTGGGCTCAGCCACATCGATACTCCATCACTCCATCACTTCATCACTTCATCCCCCGTCACTTTGTCACCCGGTTACCCGGTCACCCGGTTACCCGGTTACCCGGTCACGGAGTATCGGGGTTCGGTTCATCGGTATTGGAAATTGGATATTAGATATTGGATATTAGACAGTTGCACTGCCCCCTCGCTTCCTCACTTTCTCACTTTCTCACTTTCTCACTTCCTCACTTCCTCACTTCCTCACCCGTCCCCTCCGTCACCTTCGTCACCTCCGTCACCTCCGTCACCTTCGTCACCTTCGTCACTTTCATCACTTTTTTTCATACTTTAATACATCTCATAGAATTTTTATTTACTTTTATCCATTAGTGTCCTATAAAAATACAAAAAAGTTCTTTGAAATGCTTGGTAGATTTGA
>CALGYY010000259.1 GCA_937934705.1 uncultured Bacteroidota bacterium | reverse complement strand
GGGACAAGCTGCCGCAGAGCAGCGGGGTATTATACCCTCCGCCTTTGGCGGGATTGTTCGACTAGCATTTTCAATTCGCCTTCGGCTCTTGAAAACACAGTCTCACGAATAAGACAATGAAATACTGAACTTTCAGATTATTCAGGAGTGAATTCCAGACCACTGAATAATGATCTGAACAAAAAGAAAAAGGTTCGGGAGCGGAGGACTCCCGACCCCTTGATGAGCAAAAGATCATCAGAAGTACTTAATCACAGGTATAAAGGTGGATCATTCGATCCTTCATTGAAGGAATCCCCGCAGCTTATCTCCTGAACATCTTATGGGGATTATACATGTCTTTGCGCTGCTGTTCCAGTTCGCCATTGATGATAACCGCTAAACGGATGAATATCTCCAGTTTTTGCTCTTTGAGCCAAAGCAGGGCTTTCTCCTTTTTACGACAGGCATCAGCAAAAACAATATAGAAATTGTATCCGTGCTTCATGAGCCATTTGTAGGCATCCTCCTCCCCGTCAATGGCATTGCTCAGCACCCCCAGCTCGGGATAGGCCCCCTGCAACAGCCACTCCAGTGCTGATTTATCAGAGTGAATGGCGTTGGCCAGAGCCGTCAGCTCGGGATAGGAATTCTCAAACAACCAGTCGGAGAATTTTTTCTTGCCCCTGATGGCCTCACCAAAAGCCAGAAGCACCCTGGGATCATATTCCAAAAGCGTCATAAGTTATGCTTTCTGATCTGAAGGTAAAGTTCGTCAATTTTTTCCGAAACAGTTTCTGCTTCTTCCTTTTTCACTCTCACCCTGACTCCGTGCATCAGAGGCTCACGGATAAGCTCATATTTTATTCCTGATGCCATGGATGAAAGCTCGGCCATGAACAGCACAGACTCCAGAAAACTACTGAAAATGAAGCCCTTCGCCACCCCTGCAGAAAACGGCTTCCATTCTTCATTCATAAACTTCTGTCTTCAGTCCCAATGCCCGAACCCGGGCAGCAATTCCTTCCAGAACTGATTTCTCAATTTTGCTGATCTGTCCATCCGGTGCCGGTCTGTCAATCGGATAGATCATAACCATCTCAGGCTGTACCCGTTTCAAATGACCCAGCCAAAGATCAATCTCCTCCGTTGTCGTGTTGTCCACCATCTTCCCCTGATGCTCTGCCCTGAGAAACAGGGTTTGTATGCTCAGGCGCCCGTTGAAGCGGCAAAGATGGTCCACAATCTCCGTTAGCTTCAGATTCATGAGCGGTCCGTTAATGGCCCGGTACGTTTCTTCCGAGCCGGCATCCAGCTTCATGATGTTTCGCACCCCCTTCAGGGCTTCGAAAACCGCCGGAATATGAAGGGTGGTTGAATTGGAAAGAACCACAACATCTGCATCCGGTGCATAACGGTCACGCAACATCTTCACATCTTCGATCACCCCTGAGAAGTCAGGATGCAGGGTCGGCTCCCCGTTGCCTGCAAAAGTGAGGGCATCCGGTAAACGCTTGTTTGAAACCATTTCTTTCAAACGCTCCTCAAGCGCCTCCCTGATGTCTGTCCGGCTGTGAAACGATTCCTGAGAAGATACTGCACCCTGTGTCCACCCGCACTCGCAATAAATGCAATTGAAGGTGCAAATTTTGCTGTTTTCCGGTAATACATTGATCCCCAGCGATACTCCAAAGCGCCGGCTGCGGACCGGACCAAAAATTACATCCCTGAACAGAAAACTCATGGCTCCCTCCTATCTCAAGACTGCACCCAATTGTTTCTCAAACGCTTTGAGAAGTTGTTGCATGATTTGTTCAATCTCCTTGTCCGTAAGGGTTTTTTCTTCGTCCTGCAACATGAAGCTGATCGCATACGATACCCTGCCATTCAGCTTTTCATCCCTGTAAATGTCAAACAGATTAATGCTTTTCAGCAGTTTCCCTCCGGTTTTGAATGCGAGCTTCTCGATCTGATCCCAGCTGATTTCCGGCCCGATCACCAAAGCAAGGTCACGCCTGACTTCAGGGAAACGGGGAATGTCGCAGGCGACCACTTTCTTTGCAGCAGATAGTGCAAACAAAGCATCCCAGTCAAGTTCCGCATAAAATACTTCTTCCTTAACATCAAAATACTGTGCTGTCTTCCTGCTCAGCTTTCCCAGGAAGGCAAGCGACCGGGTATTCACCTGAAACTGCAGACAGGTTTCAAACATTTCCCGGTCATCCTGCCTGATGGCAAGTGACGAACGATCAACCCCCATCTTCATCATAACTTTCTCCACGAAAACCTTCAGGTGATAAAGGTCGAATTTTCTTCTTTCTTCTTTCCATTGCTCCGGCCGGTCGTAACCGCAAAGCATCATCCCCAGCACATTGCGTTCATGATAGGCTCCCAGCCCTTCCTTTACCGAATGCTCACCATCGCGCCAGTAGACTTTCCCGTATTCGTAAAACATCAGGTCGCTGTTCTTCCGGTTGAGGTTATATACCAGCGATTCCATGGCAGAAAAGAGCAAAGTGCGGCGCATCACGTTCAGTTCCCTGCTGATGGGATTCAGTACCGGAACATTCTGCTCCGGAGCATAGCCCGGAAGCTTTTCTGTATAGACCGCCGAACTGAGCGAATTGGTCATAATCTCGTAAAACCCCAGGGCGGTCAGTTCATCAGAAACGGCATTGCGAAGAAATTCAGGATCGGGTTTCGGACGAACCGCCAGGTTTGAACGTAAACCCTCAGGCATATCGATCCGGTTGTAGCCGTATATTCTCAGGACCTCTTCGATCAGGTCAGCTTCACGGGTGACATCTACCTTGGCGTAAGGCACCATCACCATTAATTGCTGCTCATCTTCTCTGCTGATCTCCATTCCCAGGGAGGTCAGAATAAGCTTAACATCTTCTTTTGGAATAGATTTGCCTACCAACTGATCGAGTTTTTCGTAGCGCAGCACGATTGACTTTTTCTCTCTTTTCACGGGGTAAACATCAATCTCACCCGTTACGGGACTCCCCCCCGCCAGTTCCATGATCAGGCGGGAAGCCCTCCTCAGGGCATAAAGCGTCATGCTGATGTCGCTTCCTCTTTCAAAACGGAAAGAAGCATCAGTTTTCAGTCCATGGTGCCTGGAGGCTTTGCGTGTAGTCACCGGATCGAAACATGCACTTTCGATGAATACCGAGCCAGTGTTTTCGGTAACCCCGCTACCGGTTCCTCCGAAAATTCCCGCCATGCACATACCGCCATTTTCGTCACATATCATCAGTTCCTCTCCATTCAGCGTACGTTCTACCTCATCGAGTGTTACAAAACGGCTTCCTGCAGGCAGCTTCTTCACGATCACTTTCCCACCGGAAATCTTATCCGCATCAAAAGCATGCAGCGGTTGCCCGGTTTCCATCAGCACATAATTGGTGATATCCACAATGTTGTTGATCGGTCTCAGTCCGATTGCTTTCAGGCGGTTCTGCATCCATTCCGGTGAAGGTGCCACACGGATACCGCTGAGGGTGATCCCGCTATAACGCGGACAAGCAGCCGTATCTTCAAGCACAACACCAATAACTGAGTTTTTCTTCCCAGATTCAATGGGTTCCGCTTCCGGCATTTTGAGGCCGTATCGTGAACTTCCCGCTTTCAGATTCTGAAGCGCAATCACATCACGGGCAACACCCATGTGGGATGCAGCATCACTGCGGTTGGGGGTCAGCCCGATTTCAAAAACAACATCGTCTTCAATATTAAAATATTCAGCTGCAGGCATTCCTACTGCCGTATCTTCCGGGAGAATCATAATACCATCATGAGAAGTCCCCAAACCAAGTTCATCCTCCGCGCAGATCATCCCCTCGGAAACCTCACCCCTGATCTTCGCTTTTTCAATGATAAAACTGCCTTTGGCAGTTGTTACCCTTGTCCCCACGGTGGCCACCAGCACCTTCTGTCCCGCCGCCACATTGGGCGCTCCGCAGACAATGGGGAGCAGGGTGTCATTTCCAATGCTGACGGTGGTTACGCTCAGCTTATCCGCATTGGGATGCTTTCCGCAGCTAACAACCTGTCCTGTTACCACGCCCCTGAGTCCGCCGGGAATACTGCAGACATTTTCCATGCCTTCAACCTCCAAACCGCAGTCCGTCAGCATTACCGAAAGCTCTTCAGGAGCCGGTAGCTGTTCAATGTACTGACCCAGCCACTTGTATGAAATCTTCATAATTCTTTGTATTTCGAAAACCCTGCAAAGTTAAGCATTCTCCGACAGATGCCCCTGCATCTGTGCTTCTCCGGATTAACAAGGAATCCATGGCTCAACTGATGCGCGACCAGTCCCCGCTGAGGTCATTCATCCTCCGGAGCTGCTGAGCAATTCTTGCATTTTCGGGTTTCGACAGTTCCGGATCATCCTTCAGAATTGAGATCGCCAACTCACGGGCAAAAAGGAGAATCTTCTCATCTTTCACAATATCCGCCAGCTTGAGATCCACCACGCCGCTCTGCTGCAAGCCCTGAATATCACCCGGACCCCTTAGTTTCAGATCCGCCTCTGCGATCACAAAACCATCCGTTGTATCTGTCATGGTTTTAATTCTGATGCGCGCATCGCTGCTGAGTTTGTCGGCTGTCATCAGTATGCAGTGCGACTGGTCAGCACCACGCCCAACCCGGCCCCTGAGCTGGTGGAGTTGCGATAAACCGAAACGTTCGGCATTCTCCACCACCATGACCGATGCGTTGGGAATATCCACTCCCACTTCAATCACTGTAGTGGCAACCATGATATCCGTCTCTCCCCTTACGAAGCGCTGCATTTCAAAATCCTTCTCCTGTGTCCGCATCTGACCGTGAACAATGCTCACTGCATAGTCAGGCGCGGGAAAAGCCCGGCTGATGCTTTCGTAACCGTCCATCAGATCCTTCAGATCAAGGGTTTCCGATTCTTTAATCAGCGGATAAACCACAAAAATCTGCCGCCCTTCGGCAATCTTCTGTTTCAGGAATTCGAATACGCGCAAACGGGCGCTGTCGTAATAGTGATGCGTCTTCACCGGTTTTCTGCCCGGGGGCATTTCGTCGATTACTGAAACCTCCAGGTCACCGTAAAGTGTCATCGCCAGGGTCCGCGGAATGGGTGTGGCCGTCATCACCAGCACGTGCGGGGCAATATCCTGTCCCTTTTCCCAAAGGCGTGCACGCTGCGCTACGCCGAAGCGGTGCTGCTCATCGATAACCACCAATCCCAGTTGACGGAACTGCACTTCGTCTTCAATCAGCGCATGGGTGCCGATGAGAATATTGATCTCTCCTTCCTTTAACTGCTCATGCAGAGGCCTGCGGACCGATCTTTTGGTACTCCCGGTCAGCAAGGCAATTTTCAGCGGACTGTCGCCCAGAAAACGGCTGATGCTGGTAAAATGCTGATTGGCCAGAATTTCGGTCGGCACCATCAGACACGCCTGAAATCCATTGTCAATAGCGATCAGCATACACATCAATGCCACCAGGGTTTTCCCCGATCCTACATCCCCCTGTAACAGGCGGTTCATTTGTTTGCCGTTTCCTAGATCAGCCCGGATCTCCCGGATGACACGTTTCTGGGCACCCGTCAGTTCAAAGGGTAAAGAGTGACTGAAAAAGTGATTAAAGTGCTCACCGACCTTTGAAAAAACAAATCCCTTTTCACGGTTGAGCCGGATGAACTTCAGTTGCAACAGGCGCAACTGCAGAAAGAACAACTCCTCAAACTTCAGGCGGGCCAGTGCACGGTTCAATTGCTCCTGGCTTTCGGGAAAATGAGCAGAGATCAGTGCTTCCTCACGTGTGGGCAGTTTCAGCTTGCTGATTGTTTCCCCGGGAAGGTTCTCCGGCACGCTTCCTTTTGCAGCAAGCACCAGATTCTTCATAATGCGACTGATCCCTTTGCTGTCGAGTCCGACGGATTTCAGCCGCTCCGAAGAAGAATAAAATGGCTGGAGGCTCGCACTAATCGGTGATTGCTCCGCATTTTCAGCCTCTTCAATTTCAGGATGCGGAATCGAAAACTTCCTGTTGAAGAGGTTTGGCTTTCCGAAAACAATAAAAAGCTTTCCCGGAACCAGTCGGTCTTTGATCCATTTGAAACCGTTAAACCACACCAGCTCCAATTCCCCGCTCTCATCGCTGAAAGTGGCTGTCATCCGCACGATACGCTTTCCGCCGATGGTTTGTACATTTTTTATCTTACCCTTAAGCTGAACAAAGGGCATATTCTCATTCACTTCCGAAACCTGGTAAAACCGGCTCCTGTCAACATAACGGAAAGGGTAATACAACAGCAGGTCGCCGAATGTGAAGATGCCAAGCTCCTTTTTCAGGAGCTCCGCCTTTTTGGGGCCTACGCCTTTGACGTATTCCACCGGCTGTGAAAAGAAATCGTACGCCATAAAAAGCAGTTTTTTGTTTTTTTGATAAAAATACAAAATAAAAAAGGCTGCCATTGCTGACAGCCTTTCTTTTGACAGAGAACTTCTAGTATTCCCAGAGGTCGTGCTCGACTCTGAAGAGTTCATCCTTAACCCTCTCGGCTTCAAGCAATCCATCCAGATTCTTTGCGTAGGCTGAGATCCTTCTGTCGTAGACATTACTTTCTTTGTAAATATAACTTCCGAAGGTCCGCTTCCAGAACATATCGTCGAAAGAGCGTCTTTCGGCATCGTTCCAGCGGTTAAAGACGTCATACTTGGCAAAGAGGGGACGACATTCGGGAAAATAAACCCAGAAAAGGGGCTTATAACCACGAAACTCACCGGCATCATCATAATCCTCTTTAATTGGGCAGAGACCAATAATGCGTACATCCATCACTGAGCGCTGTTTGTCGAAGAACCAGTCTTCTTTTACCCTCAGGAGGTAAACGTCAGATGTACGGAAATTCTCCGCAATTATAGTGTCGTACTCATCGTATGGAGGATACGGACGGGTGAGGCGTTGCGTGTCGGATTTATCCAGTTGCTGCTTCAGCTCAGCCACGGTCATAGGAGTTAAAAACTCTTCATTGTCCGTACCGTAGGCAGTAATGGTTCCTTCCATCACGGCAGTGTATATCACCTGCATGAGGCTCTGCCTGCCCGCCTGTTTGTCCATCGGATAATACAGGGGGAGGTTAATTTTCTGCCGCATATCAATCACGCGCCAGATCCTCTTGGCCCACATCACATCGGCTTCGCGCAGGTGCTCATAGGGAACGGGCACCCGGTTGGGGATGTGGATCTTCTGGTAAACCCCGTCGAGGGGCGGATTTCCCAGGTTGTTTTGGGCGATTACGCTTGTCTGCAGGCTGACCAGCAGCATGAAGGCAGAAAGCAAGACCACTAATTTTTTCATATAACCTCCTTTATCGCAATAGGTTTCATTAGCTAATCCTGAGGTTCATGGGCGAAAGGGTACGGGTGGTCCCGTCGGGTCCTACCGCCTTAATGTCCTCAATATAGATCTTCTGACCCCTTCCGGCTCTGTCGATCATGCTCTTCATTTCACTTGAAAAACAGTTGCCTGAGGTTGTCTTGGTGATCAGGTCACCCTGCATATTCATGGTGAGGGAGAAAGATACAATACGGAAGTTCAGGTCGAAGTCGAAGTTTTCCATTTTCGGAATAATACATGAAGCTGCCAGCACACCTTTACCGATGTTTCCGGTCTTCACGCCACCTACATAGGCCACGGGGTCAGGAACACGCTTAACGCGGAATTCCATACCTCCCATGGAACGGCTGCTGCCGCCCATTTCAGCGCTCACGGTAACTTTGCAGTTCCCCACCTGGGAAACTTTCACATTGTACAAGCCGTTACCGGTTTTGGTAATACTACCGCCGCCACCGCTGATTGAAACGCGCACCTGGTCGTTGGCCACACCGGGAACAGAGATCGAAACCGGGTTATCAACACCAATATAGAACACATTCATTTTGGTCGGTGAAATGGTTGCAGAAGGTGATGCTACAATGTATTCTCCGCTGAAGGGATAGATTTTGGTACCGCCGCCTGAGGGGACAGAAATGGTACCGCCGTATTTGCGGATACCGACGCCACCCGCGCCGACTTTTAACTTCCCGACACCATTGACAGCCTCGACCTGGACGATTTCTCCGGACACTGTATTGGTTGCTGAGTCAACGGCAGCCCCGAACTTGATATCCGGATTTTGCTTACTGTCGAAAGCGGCCACAAAGATGTCTGCTTCGAAGCTTTCACCAGTAAGTACATAATTGCTTTTGGGGACGATCTTGGCGGCAATCTGGTCGAATTTGAAGTCCTGGATGCTGATTTCAGAGAACAGCTGAGCGACCACGTCGAACTCGGCATTCTTCACTTCTGCAATCAGTTTATTCAGGATAACCACATTAGCTGCCAGAATGGTGTGGTAGAAGTTGTGCATTTCCCAGTTCTGCTCAGCATTGTCTGCATCAAAGAAAGGACCTTCGACATTCAGTCCGAAGCTTTCTTCAACAGTTTTGCGGAACTTGGGATCCAGCAGGTTAATCATATTCTTTTTGAACTCGATGATCTTGTCCTTCAGCTTACGGGCTTCTCCCGTAGAACCGTCGTTCTGGTCACCAATCAGGTAGTGCGTTCCCTCGTCATAGTTGTCGCGGGCCTGCACATGGCGGATATTAATCGTATCGCATTCTTCCACTGACAAACCTGACTCCTTGGAAATAACAGTAGCCCTGATTTGTTCAATGTATTTAATAAGATCCGCCGCGTAGGTTTTGGCCTGTTGTGCCTTTTTCCAAAAAGGCTCCACCTTGGCCTTATTCATAGTGTACTGCTGCTCAAAACTGGCATAAGTCCCGTCGAGCTTCTTGGTGAAGTTTTCGTTGGTGATCTCAAGAGATTCGTTCACAATCAGGAAAGAATCCAGGATCTCCTTCGAAACGTTCAGAGCAAGAAGAGCGGTGAGCACCAGGTACATCATCCCGATCATTCGTTGCCGGGGAGTTTCCGGACAATTTGTTGCACCCATAGTTATTCAGCTCTTTATTTTCGTTTGACCTTTGATGAATTTTACTTGTTGTAGTTCATGGCAGTAAGCATATTGCCATAGATCTGGTTGAGTGCGGCAACGTTCTGTGCCAGGACTGCGACCTGATCTTTGTATTTGGCTGTGCTTTCAACAGAATCGTTGAGATTGCCAAGGAACATTTCGATGGTTTCCTTCATCTTATCGGTCTTCTGAAGCTGATCGGATGTACTCTTCAGTTGCATTTCATAGATAGCATTCAGGTCAGCGAGGTTCTTGGAAATGCGCTGGATCTGATCGCCATATGCTTTCCCGTCAACAGCAGAGAAATCGATTGCTTCAGCAGACTTGGTGAGGGATTCTGCCGATTTGGCATATTTCTCGGCAAGGCTGTGTGCTGACTGGGTAGCGTTTTTAATACTGCTTACATATTCTTCAGTGGCATTTACATCATTCTGGATCGACTGGGCCACTTTGTTATAGGAACCGGCGAGGTTACTGGCTGACTCGGCGGCATTTTTCATGCTGACAGAGTGAAGCTCAGCATTTTGAATATCGCGTTCCAGAACTTCGGTGGTTTTGGAATAAGCATCTGATAGACCTTTCACTGAGCTGGATGCATTGTTCAGGTTGCTCACATAACCGTCGGTGGCGACCGCAGCGTCAGCCACGCCAGACAGTTTGAGGGCATTGTCGCTCAGGTTTTTCATTCCTTCTCCCAAGCTTGCAATCAGCTCCGGACCAATTTTGGCCTCCTCCAGCATTTTATCCAGTTCCTGGGTAATAGTTTTTTTCTTTTTCCCTTCCTTATCCAGGTCTTCCATACCTGCCAATTCAGGATATACCAGTGACCAGTCGTACTCAACGTGAAGAGGTTCAAACGCTGAGAAGAAGAAAATGAGTGCTTCAGTTCCCAGACCTGCGATCAGAAGATAGTTTGCCCCGGGATAGTGGTTAATTTTGAAAAGCGCCCCGATAATAACCACTGAAGCTCCCCAACCGTAAAGTTTCGCCATGAATTGCTTGTAGCCCTTACTCCTAACTAAACTATTAAGTCCCATAATTTAAATTGATTAATTGTGATTGGTTTGGTTGATTATTTTGGTTGATTGAAAAGCACTATACATTATTATTTATAGACATTGGAAGAAGAACCGCCGTCATCGATGTGACGTCCGAGGTAAGTCTGAACACAACGGAAACCGATGTAGCATTTTGCGGTATCCTGGTACTCGTAAGTACGGGTGCTGACCTGCATATAGTAGCCGATGTCTTTCCAGCTGCCGCCGCGGATCACTTTGCGTTTCAGAACTTCGGGATCGGTTTTCTTGGCTTCATACTGATAATGCATATTCAGGTCATGCGCAAAGTTGGGTGCTGACTCGTCAAATGCATCGCTGCACCATTCTGCCACGTTTCCGCCCATATCATACAGACCGAAATCGTTGGGAGCATAGTGGGCAACAATCAGGGTATGAATTCCACCGTCATCAATATAGTTACCGCGCAGCGGTTTGTAGTTACCCAGGAAGCAACCGTTGCTGTTACGGATATAGGGACCTCCCCAGGGATACGGGCTCAGGTCAAGACCACCGCGGGCAGCCCATTCCCACTCACTTTCAGTGGGAAGGCGGAAGTCGTTCACCCTCCAGTCGCCGTTGCTTTCCAGGAAATCGTTGTACATATCGGATCTCCAGATACAGAAGGCCCTGGCCTGTTTCCAGCTCACCCCAACGACGGGATAATTATCGTATGCCGGGTGGATGAAATAATTCTTGGCCATGGGTTCATTGAAAGAATAGGTAAAGTCATGTACCCAGCAAAGGGTATCGGGATAGACATTGATTATGTCTTTCTTGAGGAATACCGAACGGTCTTTCACACCCTGGGGCCTGTTATTCAGGGAAGCCAGGTCGTGATCGGCCTCGTCCTGTGTGGCCTGTGCCTGCGCGGTAAAATCCTTTTTAGCGGCTGATTTGTAATCAATCCAGTAATAAACAAAATTCAGCTTGCGCGTATCCACTTCCTTACGGCGGAAAAAGCGCTCGTGTTCCGGCATCATCAGCGGCTCGATGGTTTGCCACTCTTCCTGATCCAGTCGATCCCAATCCAGCCGGGTCTCCCAGTTCAGGCGGTGCGGCTCCAGTGGCTCGCCCCACTGGTCTTCCTCGATCCACCAGTCTTCCGGTGTGAGGCTTCCTAACAACTCACGGGCAAGGGAGTCACGAACATAGTACACGAACTGACGGTACTCATTGTTGGTGATCTCAGTCTCATCCATGTAGAAAGCTTGCAGCGTGACGGTTTTCGTCATCGCGGTCATGGCGTAAGGAGCATCCTGATCACTGACGCCCATTTGGTAACTTCCTGGTGGAATAAACAACATTCCATAGGGGGTAGGCTGGTAGAATCCTTCCCTGCCCTGGACACCGATAAGTTCGCCATTCCCTCCGGTCTGACATCCGGTGACCACGAGCAGTGAAACTGCAGCGGTAATTACCATTAGCTTCTTCATATTTCCGATTGATTTGATCAACATGGCTTGTGATTGGTCTTTGCGGGTAGTTTAACTTTTAACGCAGGTTTTCCCCTAATTGTTTCAGAATTTTACAAAAATCTGGTATTAATATAGCGCGTAACGTGCGTAGGTATCTCAATTTTAAAGCAATAACCGAGCATGATCTCATGTGTACCACTGCTCCGGCCACTGGCACCGAGTGCTGAGGTTGTAATATCATAGGAGTAGCCGATCCTCAGGTTGGCCAGCATGGGATTCATGCTGGGACTGTTGAAAGGATAGGCGCCAACAAGAATGGCAACAGCATCCTGGTGACGATAGGAAACGCCTCCCCAGACCATATTACGCCATTTGCACATGGCGGTAATATCATACTGTGTAGAAGCAAAGTCTGACTTGATCATCAGGTAAGGACTGAGTTCCCAGTCCGGTGCGTTTGGAATGACCCAATGATAAGCACCCACCAGGTAGTAATGACGCTTGAGCTTGGAGTCCAGGTTGGGAATATTCATCTTTCCCTGAATGAGTTGCGATGAGCTCAAACCAGCATAGGCCTTGCCCGGCAAATTATAAAAAACGCCGAAAGCGGCATCGAAAATCATAGTTGATTTGGATCCCCCGGTAAGCAATGGATCGCTGACATCGATCGGACTAAAGCCTGAAAAATCAATGGTCTTGTTCAGAAAGCCGAGCTGGGCGCCAATACCAAGAACCCCGGGTCCCACGTTGAGATGATAGGCATAAGCCAGTTTCACCCCGATATTATTCTCAAAACCAAGCTTATCGGTATAGATTGAACCCCCGAGACCGCCGTGCAGTGCACGGATGGGTGCATCGATGGTAATGAGCAGGTCTCTTGGGCTGGCGGCTTCCATATTGCCAGTGGTACCGTGAACATGCTCAAAACCTGTCCATTGCTGACGGTAAAGGGTGGTGAGACAGATCTGTTTGTTGATGCCGGCGTAAGCAGGATTGATCGCCATGTTGGTAAACATGTGCTGCGTGTACTGGACTTCCTGCTGGCTGAAGGCGTAAAGACTGATTATGAAACAGAAAAGAGCGGTAGAGATCCTCCTCATATGTACGTAGTTTATATTCTTATCGAAATTGGCGGTAAAATAACAAATTATTTTTTGTATTAACAAATAAATGTTGATAAAAATGCACAATATTTTTATCAAATTTTTCCCTAAGAATTTGAACCGTCTGACAATAAAGCTAAAAACTTCCCTTAATCGCCTCTTATACTGTTTTCGCAGAAATAAGGTTACAGGCTTTACAAAAATAACCAAGTTTTCCTATCAGTCCGGAAAAAAAACTGTTTTTTTAAAAATTTAGCGCTTTTTTAACAACCTCCTTTCTTTTCAGGTGCTAAAAAAACCGGAAATCCTTTTTTAACGGGATTTCCGGCAATCAACCGAAAATAAAAAACCGAACGGGCTGCGATCGTTCACAGCAAGGTTAATGCAGATACTGAAAAAAGTTACATGATTTTTTGATAGGCCTGCCACCAGCGATCAGGAACCTCCCCGGCAGCGGCCGTTTCGTAATCTTTATAAGAGCAGGGGACAAGGTAGTGGCGCTCGTATTTCGACATCAGACTGGTCGGACAAGGAACTTCCATCCACCAGCGGTCAGACTTCCTGCTTTTATAGAAAACAATCTGATCTTCAAGATCTTTCAGAGAAACATGGTATTTGATGTACTCGGATTTGTCCTGCATCGGGAAATCCATTTTCCGATTGTAGTAACCATCCACGAAATACCAGATCATTTGAGCCGCAAGATGTGCGGTTTGTCCATTGCTATCGTAACGCGGATTCACCTCATACAAGCCCAGGGAGGTCAACTTATCACTCAGACCGGCATAACGCATTATTCGGCAGAGCTCCTCTCCGTAAAATCCATTGGGAGTGGCATTTGCATTGCCCGGGGCATCCGATTGCCGTGCTGAAGAAAGATCCACGCTCAGCAAATCGGCATTGCGTACCATCGGCTCAACTTCCTCAATATCAGATTGCACGAGTCCCAGGCGGTAAGCATCAAAGTATAGTTTCTTCATCAGTTCGGCAGCCTCATGCTCCACGAAATAAGTCTGATAGCCTATGTTGGTGAAATTGAACAGGAAGTTGGGCTGATGCATAATAATGCTGCTCAGGTACGACTGTGAATTCAGAACCCCCGGTTCACTGCCCAGATCGAACTGGTTATCGACAGAAACAATATTGATGATTTTACCCATGGACTCGTAGGCCAGGTAATTCGCGTAGGTCAGATCCTGACTTCCGCCAATGATCACCGGCACAATGTTACTCCTGAGCAGGTACGCAATTACGTTGCGCAGGGCAAAATAGGTATCCTCCAAACGATCACCGCTCCGGATGTTGCCCAGGTCAGCTATCTTTGCCTGCCAGGAACCCTGATACAGGCGGTAAAGAAATTTTCTCACCCAGTCAGGGGCATCGGCACAGCCGAAATTGGCCAGACTCCCGCGGTCTTCATATACACCGATCAGCGCGATATCAATTCCCTCCAGATCAGGGAAACGGCCTTCCGCAGAATGAATGCTGATCTTTGCACCCAGGCGGCCGCCGTCGTACCACAGCTCATCAAGGAGACAAAACTCTTCAACGGGTTTGAAATAGATCGGCAGTTCCATAGTTACTGGCGTATTAATCACACCGGATCAGTCCCGGCTGTTCTTCAGCTTTTCTTTTTTGCCGGAGCTTTCGCCTTTGTGGCCTTTCCCTCCTGCTTACCGGATTCTTTGGCAATCTTCAGGCAATCGTTCAGGCTGAGCCCGGCGGCTTCCACCCCTTTGGGTATCTTGAAATTCTCCTTCCCGATCGAGATGTAAGGTCCCCAGCGACCATTCAGTACCCTCACTTCCGGATTCTCCGGGAATTCCCTGATCACCTTGTTCTTTTGCTGGTCAATCTTTTCCAATATGAGCTCAATAGCCCTTTCCAGCTTGATCTCAACAGGATTGTCGGTCTTCTTCAGCGAATAGAAAGCACCTCCGTGTTTCACATAAGGCCCGAAACGTCCTACAGAAACCAAAACCTCCTTGCTTTCATACTCACCCAGTGAACGTGGAAAATTAAACAAGAGCAAAGCTTCCTGAAGGGTGATGGTCTCAATACTCTGTTGCTTCAGCAATCCGGCAAATCGCGGTTTCTCTTCACTGTCGGTCTCCCCGATCTGCACCATGGGACCGAAGCGCCCGATCTTGACAAATACATTCTTTCCGCTTTTCGGATCCTTGCCCAAAAGACGTTCACCGCTCACCTTGCGTGATGTTTCCTGGGTGGTTTGTATCTGCTCGTGGAAAGGTCCGTAAAAATCACGGATCATTTCATTCCAAACAATCTTCCCGTCGGCCACTTCATCAAATTTCTTTTCAACGGTCGCGGTAAAATTGTAATCCAGAATATTGATAAAGTGCTGCACCAGGAAACTGTTCACCAGACTTCCGATATCCGTAGGAAACAGTTTGGCCTTTTCCGCACCGGTCGTCTCCGACTTCTGCTCTTTACTGATTTTGCCGCTTTTCAGGGTGAAAACGGTATATGACCTTTTGATTCCCTCACGGTTTTCCAGCACCACATACTGACGTTTCTGTATGGTACTGATGATGGGGGCATAGGTTGATGGCCGCCCGATCCCGAGTTCTTCCAGCTTTTTCACAAGGCTGGCTTCCGTGTAACGGGGCGGATGAGAAGTAAACTTCTGTGTGGCGCTGATCTCTGAAGCCGTCAGACTCTGACCCACCGACATCGGAGGCAGCACGCCCTTCTGCATATCATCGTCATCATCATCGGTGGATTCCAGGTAAACTTTCAAAAATCCATCAAAAGTCAGCACCTCGCCGCTGGCGATCAGGGCTTCGGGAACACCTGTTCCCCTGATGGTTACGGTGGTCTTCTCCAGGGCAGCATCACTCATCTGTGAAGCGATCGTCCGCTTCCAGATCAGTTCATATAACCTTTTCTGATCATTGGTTCCTTTAACCGTATGCTGATCAATATAGGTGGGACGGATGGCTTCGTGGGCTTCCTGCGCCCCTTTGGTTTTAGTGGTGTAGTTCCTGATCTTAACATAGGACTCCCCAAATGCACGCAGTATCTCTTCTTTGGCCATATTGAGGGCCAGTCCGCTCAGGTTCACCGAGTCAGTACGCATATAAGTGATCTTTCCGGCTTCGTACAATTGCTGCGCAATCATCATGGTCTTGGCCACAGAATAGCCCAGCTTACGACTGGCCTCCTGCTGAAGGGTAGAGGTCGTAAAAGGCGGTGCCGGTGATTTCTTCGCCGGCACTGTCTTGATGTCTTCAATGCTGAAATCAGCACCTGCAGCCTTCTTCAGAAAAGCTTCTGCTTCATCTGCGGTGGCAAACTTCACCGGGACCTCGGCTTTCAGCTGATGAATCTTGCCATCCTTACTGATTTCAAATACTGCAGTCACCTTAAAATAACTGGTCTCGCTGAAAGCACGGATCTCATTTTCCCTCTCAACAATCAAACGCACTGCGACAGATTGAACCCGTCCTGCTGACAAAGCCGGCTTGACCTTTTTCCACAGCAAGGGTGATAATTCATAACCGACCAAACGGTCAAGAACCCTGCGTGCCTGCTGGGCATTCACCAGATTAACATCAATGGAGCGGGGGCTTTTGATGGCTTCCTGTATAGCGGTTTTGGTGATTTCATGAAATACGATACGCTTCGTTTTCTTCGCATCCAGTTTCAGCGCTTCTGCCAGGTGCCAGGCGATGGCCTCTCCCTCGCGGTCCTCATCAGAAGCCAGCCAGATAGTCTCTGCTCCCGAGGTCGCTTTCTTGAGTTCATCTATCACTTTCTTCTTATCGGCCGGTATTTCATATTCAGGAATAAAACCTTTTTCAATATCAATACTTAATGTTGTCTTCGAAAGATCACGCACGTGACCAAAACTGGACTTGACCGTAAATTCCTTCCCCAGGAATCCCTCTATGGTTTTGGCTTTCGCGGGTGACTCAACGATTACGAGATTCTTTGCCATGTAATGAAATTTGTTTTGATCAATGATGTTTTTCTTTCATTCAGCTCCCGGGACAACTTTCCGAAAGCCTTTAAGGACCAGGCATCTAAACAGATGCCAGTCCGCCAGGCTGACACAACGCCCTAACAGACTGGTTTTGAAAAAATTTTTGCAAAGTAAAACAATAAAAAAGAATACGGGCAACAAAAATTTTCAACCACCACCCGGAGGTCTGTAACAGGGTTCTGTCATCCCGGGGCACTGTTTCGGCAGACAGGCTCAGTAATAATGCTTAATTTTGCCACCCGGTATCATGATCTCATGACACAAGCAAAAAAAGTATATGCTGAGACCTATGGCTGTCAGATGAATTTTTCTGACACCGAAATTGTTTTCTCCATTCTTCAGAACAACGGCTACGAGATCACTCCTGAAATCCGGGAGGCCGACCTTATTCTGCTGAACACCTGTTCGATCCGTGATCATGCGGAACAAAGGGTGATCAAACGGCTGGGAGCGCTGAAGGCCCTGCGTAAAAAAAAGCCCGGAACGGTGATCGGAGTCCTGGGGTGCATGGCTGAAAGGCTGAAGGAACAACTCCTGCAGGAGCAGGACCACATCGACCTGATCATCGGACCGGATGCCTACCGCGACCTGCCGAAGCTGCTCGAAGAGGTTGAAAGCGGACAAAAAGGGATCAATGTTCTCCTCTCTGCCGAAGAAACCTATGCGGATATCCGGCCGGTACGCCCTTCATCCTGCGGGGTTACCGCATTTATTTCCATCATGCGGGGCTGTACGAATTATTGCTCCTATTGCGTGGTACCTTACACCCGCGGCAGGGAGCGGAGCCGTGATCCCGAAAGCATCGTACGTGAAGCTGAAGAACTGTTCCGCCAGGGATACCGTGAAGTAACCCTGCTCGGACAAAATGTAAACAGTTATTCATTTCAGTCAGGGGGACATGATGTCAGCTTCCCAGAACTGCTCAGCAGGGTCTCCGCAATCGATGATGCTCTGCGCATACGATTTGCCACTTCCCATCCGAAAGACCTTTCTGATGAACTGATCCGCGTTATTGCCGACCACCCCAATATCGCCCGCTGCATTCACCTGCCGCTCCAGTCGGGCAGTGCGCGCATCCTTCAGCTCATGAACCGGAAATACGATCCTGAGTATTATATGGAAAGGGTCACCCGGATCAGATCCCTGATCCCTGGCTGCTCCATTACCACGGATCTGATCGCAGGTTTCTGCACCGAAACAGAGCTGGATCATGAAGACACACTGCGGATGATGCAGTCGGTGCATTTCGATTCAGCTTTCATGTTCCGCTATTCGGAAAGACCCGGAACCCCGGCCGCTGAAAAACTGAGAGACGACGTGCCGGAAGAAATCAAGACCCGGCGACTGAATGAGATCATCGCACTGCAGCAGGAATTGTCGCTGAAAAGTAATAAGGCTGATATAGGAAAAACCTTCAGTGTGCTGACCGAGGGTTATTCCAGGCGTTCGTCTGACCACCTGGCAGGCAGAAATTCTATGAACAAGCTGGTGGTTTTTCCCTCCACACATTTCCGGCCGGGTGATTATGCTAAGGTGAAGATCCTGCGCTGCACCTCCGCCACACTGATCGGCGAACCCGTATCTGAAAACACAGCTTCATCATGAAACAGCACGTCAAAATAAAGAAGCCTGCAAATGATGTTTCATTTGATGCGGGGTGGAATGCCGGGCTCAGAAAGACGGGTCTGTGGATCGTGGCCTCTGCCCTCGCACTGCTGGTTCTGTTTCTCTTTTATCCATCGGTCAGCGGACAATTCCTGAGCTGGGACGATGCCGATTACATCCTGAAAGATCCGCGCCTACACACCCTGAACTGGGAGAACATCAGTGCCATCTTTTCAGAATTCTATCTCGCCAACTACCATCCGCTGACCACGCTTACCTGGCTCGCAGAATACACGCTCTATGGTCCGGATCCAACAGCTTTTCACTGGTTCAACATCCTGCTCCATGCCGCCAATACGGTCCTGGTATTCTTCCTCGGTCGCCGGCTGGGTCTCACACTCTGGCCGGCCGCCCTGCTCAGCCTGCTCTTCGGCATACACCCTTTTCATGTGGAAAGCGTGGCCTGGATCTCCGAAAGAAAAGATGTCCTGTATACCCTCTTTTTCATCGCCGGCCTCATCACCTGGAGCCGCTATCTGGAAGACCGCAGCCAGACCCGGCACTATTTCGTTACGCTGATCCTGTTTATCCTTGCGCTGCTTTCTAAATCCGCAGCCATCGTGTTTCCGCTGGTACTCTGGCTGATGGATTATTACTTCAAAAGAAAGCAGGACCGCAGAATGTTTCTTGAAAAAGTCCCCTTCCTCCTGCTTTCCCTCCTCTTCGGTGTCCTTGCTTATATGGCCCAGCAAAGTTCAGGATCAGTGCACCATATGGAGGCATATTCCGGATTTGAGAAATTTGCGGTCATCGTGCACAGCTTCGCTTACTACCTGGTAAAAGTCATCCTGCCGGTGCATCTCTCCGCCGTGCATCTTCACTCCGAATATGGCATTGATGCCGCCATGATGCTGATCAGATCCCTTGCCTATATCAGTATATTCCTCTGGCCTGCTTTTATCCTGAAATCAAACCGCCGCTATTACCTTTTCGGATTGCTGTTTTTTGCAATCAATATTATCCTGTATATAAATATTATTTCAATAGGACGTTCGGTTGTCAATGAACGATATTCATACATTTCTTATATCGGGATGTTTTTTCTTATTGCTGTTCTCTGGCAATTCATCAGCACGCGCGATGGTACAAAAGGAAGGAAGATACACAAAGCCTACGGACTCATCATGCTCGCTTTCTGCGGCTTCCTTTTCTATCAGAGTGCTGCGAGGATTCCCGTGTGGAACAACAATATCAGCTTGTATCAGGATGTTTCCGTGAAGTATCCCGAAAACACTTTCGGTTATTATTACACGGCTACGTCTTATTATGAGGAAGGCCGCTTTTCCGAATCAATCGACTGGTTCACGCGGGTGATCCGGCTGCGGCCCGACCATTACGATGCGCTTAACAACAGGGGCAATGCCCGCTATATGAGCGGTGACCACACCGGGGCGATACAGGATTACACCAAGGCGATCATGGTCTTCCCTGAATTTGCTTCCGCCTATCATAACCGGGGCAGCGTATATGCTTCAAAAAGGGACTTCAGGGCTGCTGCGGCAGATTATCAAATTGCCATCCGGCTGAATCCTGCGTATACAGAGGCTTATTACAAACTTGGACTGGTTTACAGACTGAGCGGCGAACACCGGGATGCCGTAACTGCATTCACCCGGGCCATTGAGCTCAACAGCAACAATGCAGAATATTACTACCAGAGAGGCGCCGCTTATCTGGATATGGGCCGGAACAGCGAAGCATGTGCTGACCTGAAAACCGCTGCCGGAATGGGACTGCAGGCCGCAGAGGAATTGATGGGAGAAGGATGCAGGTAGGTGATGGAGTGATG
>CALGYY010000258.1 GCA_937934705.1 uncultured Bacteroidota bacterium | reverse complement strand
CACTCGTCACCCGTCACTCGTCACCCGTCACCCGTCACCCGTCACTCGTCACCCGGTTACCCGGTTACCCGGTTACCAAAAAATTTCCCCCCTCACGTCAAATCTCTCCCAAGCCGGATTATCTTTGATCCCTAATTCCGGAATATCCCCATGAGTCAGCGACCCTATCAGCAGTGCATCCGTTGTGTGATGGACACTTCGGATACTGACATCCGCTTTGATGAAAAGGGTTATTGCAACCATTGCACGGGGTATTTTGACATTATCCGAAGCAAGACCTACCAGGGACAGTCGAGCGACGAGGCCCTGCAGCAACTGGCAGACCGTATGAAACATGACGGTCGCAACAGCAATTATGATTGCGTGATCGGGATCAGCGGCGGGGTTGACAGCATATATACCGCCTGGCTGGCGAAACAACTGGGATTGCGGCCACTGACGGTGCATATGGACAATGGCTGGAATTCAGAGCTTGCGGTCAGCAATATTGAAAAGGTCCTGCATAAGCTCGGACTGGAGCTTTACACTTATGTTCTCGACTGGCTGGAGTTCAGCGATCTGCAACTGGCCTTTCTAAAGGCTTCGGTCCCTGAAGCAGAAACACCCACCGATATCGCGATTCCGGCGGTGCTTCACAAAATAGCCGCCATGCACGGCATACGCTATATCTTCAGCGGAGGCAATTACGTTACCGAAGGCATACTTCCCAAAAGCTGGCACTATGATGCCAAGGATGTGACCTACCTTAAGGCCATTCACCGGCGCTTTGGCAGTTGTAAATTGCGCAGTTTCCCCACCTTCGGGTACAGGACCGAAGCTTATTACAAGCTGGTTCGCGGGATCCGCATGATCTATCCCCTGAATCTGGTGCCGTATAATAAGAAAGAAGCCATGAAACTGCTGGAAAATGAGCTTGACTGGAAGTACTACGGAGGTAAGCACCATGAAAGTATTTATACCAAATGGGTCCAGTCCTATCTGCTTCCGGAAAAGTTCGGGATTGAATACCGCAAGGCCACCTATTCCACCCAGATCTGTGCCGGTGAGATGACCCGCGAAGAGGCCCTGGAAGACCTGAAAAATCCGCCGTACGATGCAGATAAGATGGAGGCCGATCATGAATATATCTGTCAGAAATTCAACATCAGCCGCGAAGAGTTCGGCCGCATCCTTGCGCTACCCCCCCGCGCATACTCTGATTATCCCAACAGCAAGAAATGGCTGGAATTTGTTTACGGGATGTACAGGAGGGTGAGCGGGTGACCGGGTAACCGGGTGACTGGGTGACGGAGGTGACGGGTGACGGGTGACGGGTGATGAAGTGATGGAGTGATGAAGTGATGAAGAACGGGACCCCTTTTCGACTTTTCGACTTTCAGACTTTTCGACTTTCAACTCACTGCTCACTGCTCACTGCTGACTGCTGACTGTTGACTGTTGTTGTTTAGCATCAGAAGCGTCCAGATTCTCTGGCAGAGATGATCGGCATGACCGGAGAGGTAGTTTTTAATAAGTTTCTGAACGGATTCAGGTTCCAGCAGATTCTGCCGGCGAAGCTGTTCTTCGGAAAGCGTATCCAGCATCCATGATTTCAGAGGGCCTTTCAGCCATTGCGACATGGGGACAGAGAAGCCCCACTTGGGCCGGGCAAACAATTGCTCAGGCAAAAGTGAAAACAGCAGTTTTTTAAGCAGGTATTTTTCGCGCAGATGAAGGGGGCCGTGGGTTCTCATTTTCAGATCCGGTTGGAGGCCCAGGGCAAATTCCACGATGCGGTAATCCAGCATGGGAACCCTTCCTTCCAGAGAATGGTGCATGGTGGCACGGTCCACTTTAACCAGCAGGTCATCCCGAAGATAGTGCGTCAGATCAAAAAACGATTGTTTCTCTTCAGGACTCAGGGCGCTCAGGATGGGTGGCTTATAAGAGAAGCCCTGATAATCTTGCGCTCCCGCGAGAATTTTTCTGATCTCATGTGCCGGAAAGAGATACTGTTCCTGTGAAAAGATGTGTGCTTCCAGGTTCTTCCGCTCATGGAGCAGGAGATCCGCAATGCGGCGGTAACGGCTTCCCATGCCTTTCATGAGGGCAGCAGCAGGCAAACGGTGCAATTTCCAGAAGCATGAATCCAGTCTTTTTGCCCAGCGGTATGATCCGTAACCCATGAATAGTTCATCTCCTCCGTCGCCCGATAAACTCATGGTCACCCTGCTCCTGGCCAGTTTCGATACCAGGAGGGTGGGAATGGCGGATGAATCTGCAAAAGGTTCGTCGTATATATACGGCAGGTCGGGAATGATCGCCTGAGCTTCATGCTCCGTCACCCTGAATTCATGATGGATGGTGCCGAGGTGATCAGCCACGGAGCGGGCAAATGAGCTTTCGTCATGTTTGGAGGAATCAAAGCCTATGGAAAAGGTATTGAGGCGCTGAGTATGCACTTTTGAGGCAATCGCGGTGACCAGACTGGAATCCACCCCCCCGCTGAGAAAGGTTCCGAAAGGCACATCGCTCACCAGGCGCATCTCCACTGAAGAGAATAAGAGGTCGCGCAGTTTTTCCAGGGCTTGCTGCTCGTCATGCAGTCTGTCTTTCCCGATGAAATCTTCCGCGTTCCAGTACCTCTCCCGCTTTAGTTCTTTACCATCGTAAACGGCATAATGCGCCGGAGGGAACTTGCTGATCTCGTTCCAGCGTGTGCCGGGACCGGGAATATAACCAAGGTGCAGGTAATCGGCCAGAGCCTGGCGGTTTTCAGTCAGTTCACTGCCGATGTTGTCAATGGCTTTCAGGGCCTTGATTTCCGACGCAAAAGCCAGTATTCCCTTTGATCGGAAGATAAACAGGGGTTTGATCCCTATCCTGTCCCTGAAAAAGTGCAGACTCTGGTTAAGCCTGTCGTACACCGCAACAGCAAACATGCCGTTGAAGCGCTTCACGCAATCCTTTCCCCAGTGTGCAAAGGCTTCCAGCACCACTTCTGAATCGGAACGGGTGCGGAAATGCAGCGGTTTTTCCTTCAGTAATTGCTGCCTGATTTCATTGAAATTGTAGACCTCCCCGTTGTAAAGCATCACATATTGCCCGCAGGCTGAGACCATTGGCTGGTTGGCAGCCTCGCTTAAATCGATGATGCTGAGCCGGCGGTGCACCAGTCCGCAGGACCCTTCTGTAAAGACACCTTCCGCATCCGGGCCGCGGTGTGCAATGGCATTGCCCATCTTCCTGAGCAGCTCAGAAGAGGGTTCACGCTCGGGCAGAAATATTCCGGCAAATCCGCACATGGTCGTCGATAAAAAGCAAATGTAATCAATATCACCCAACACAACAGTCAGCAGTGAGCAGTCAGCAGTGAGCAGTGAGTCGAAAGTCGGAAAGTCGAAAGTCATAAAGTTATAAAGTCGAAAAGTCAGAAGGTCGAAAGCGCCGCAATGTCAGGCGCGGATTCTGTCCTTCCATCAAAGCGATGCCCCCTCACGCGCCTCATGA
>CALGYY010000257.1 GCA_937934705.1 uncultured Bacteroidota bacterium | reverse complement strand
TAGAATGACAGATTCCGGTTCTGTTGGTTGGGGGTTCGAGTCCCTCCGGGATCGCAACAGCAGTCAGCAGTCAGCAGTGAGCAGTGAGCAGTGAGCAGTGAGGCCTGAGTTGGGGCACTGCAAGCTCACTTTGTTTTTTTCTCAGAGCAGCATTATTCTCCCTTTCCCGCGTCTCTCACACAGCGGATGCTGAACATCCTCTTTTTCAGGTCTCTGAATTTACCTATGCCGCTTTCATGGGCCACTTCACGGCAACAGGCCCAGATGGAATCCGTTTCGGTGGCTGTCCAGAAATAGGCGTTCTGAAGATCAGCATTCTCAAAATAGAAGCGGCCCTGCTCATCACACATACCCGAAGGCAGTGCATTAAAACCCATCATGCCATATTGCTTCAGCAATTGTCCTTCCTGACGGCCCCTCATACCATATTTCAGTGCTGTATCAGCAGGCATCCCCAGGTAACGTTCCAGTTTCATCCAGTCTTCATCGTCAGGAAGCCTCCAGCCCTCCGGTGCCGCCATGCGGGCCTGTTGCCAGCTGTACAATCGACCGTGCGTATCACAGTTTTTCGTCAGGTCGCCATAACACCGCGAACCTTCAATCGCGAAGTTCAGGTTCTCCGCCATCCACCATTGATCGCCGATACGGACCGTCCGGTAAATCTGCCCATCGCGTGCATCCGTGAAAACGGATTCCTCAATACCGGGCCATCGCGGTGAAGCCGGCAGACAGCTTATCATGAAATCATCGAAGTAGGCTGGCCCCAGGGTATCAGGGTTCCAGACATACACCACCAGGTCCTGCCCGGCCGCGGCATCAGGTACATTAAACCAAAGCTCCAGTAATTCCCAGTCTCCCTCTGTTTTTGAAGCCGTGTTGAGGGTCACGTAGAAGCACTCAATGTTCTCCGCTGCCGCAACCAGGTAAGCCGTTTCACAATTGCGGTGCCGCCAGGCCCTCAGCCTGAAACACTCGCCGGGAACCGCATCCGGAATGCGGTAGGTTAGTCCGTAAGGGTTGCGACTGTCGAGACAAACCGAGTGATCACCCGAGCGTGCACAAACCGTACTTCGTGCTGCAGCCCCTCCGAACTGAAGCCCTGGAAAACGGGGGCTTGCGGATACTCCGATGAACTCCTCTCCTGCCCTCTGCTCACAATCGCACCATATCCCTTCCCGGACCTCAGCAGATGGTGAACAGGCCACCGGCAAGATAATCAATGCAGGAATGAGCAGAAGCAAGACTCCGCAGCCCGCGACTGACCCAATATATATATGTTTTAAACCCATCATGCCAGCATCTGATTTCCTGTCAAGCATCCGAACCCTGTATGACCCGTTCCTGAATTCCTCTGCCCCATGGTCCCGTGAAAACCAGGGGCTCAAATTACGGATTTTTCTCCGGAACCATCCCGAAAACCAGCAAAGTTAACATGATCATAGTTTCTTCAGTATCCGCAACAAATCAAAGCCGGCTGAGTACACGCTCCGGCGGGCATTTTCCAAAAGTGTGTTTCCTGTTTCATTTTTTCATTGTACCTTTGTACTTATGTAATTTCATACTGTTTAGTCCGACCCTAAAATATCTGAAATCGTGAAATACAAGATTTTAGTCCTGCTGCTGCTGATTGCCACAAGTTATACAAAAACTGCTTTTTCGCAGTCATGGGAACTGAAGATGAACCAGGACGGTGTTAAAGTGTATACCCGCAGTTATGAAGGCTCCAATGTTGTGGAATTCAAGGGTGAGGTTACTGTGAAATCGAATATGGCCGGTGTCCTGAAGATCATTGACAGCGTATCAGAATATCCCAAATGGATGCATAATTGCGCGTATTCCAGGAGGATCAAAAAGATCAATGAATCTTCCGGATACTCCTATTATGTTGTTAAAGCACCCTGGCCGGTCAGCGACCGCGATGCCTGCATTTATTATAAAGTGAGCCAGGATGAATCCTCTAAAATTGTCACTATCGCAATTACCGGTGTTAAGGACTATCTTCCTGAAGAATCGGGCAGAGTAAGGGTGCCGAAAGTAAACGCCACCTGGCAGCTCATACCGGTTTCCAAAGGGGTTACCAAAGTGACTTATCAGGCCCACTCGGAAATCGGGGGGTATGTCCCGGCCGTTATCGTGAATGCCTATATCACGGAATCACCATATTACAACCTGCTTCATATCAAGAATATGGTTGAATCGCCGCTTTATCCGAAGGTGACCATGGATAATGTAAAAGAGCTTTGACAGTCCGGCCGCAATCAGCTTTTAAGAAACATTTATAATCTCCGCTGATTCTGTCGACGGCTTTTTATATTTTTGTCCACCCGGATCAAGTCAAACCCCTGAACAACCGTGACAAAAAGAATCATCTGCATCCATCTGGTTCTCCTTCTATTTGCTGTGCTGAAGCTCAGTGCTCAGACCATCACCACGAACAACCTGACGCAGACGTCTTTTTGCGCGGGCGGAAACATTATCGTGCAATACAGCAGCAGCGGCAGTTTCCCCATGGGCTGCATATTTTACGCTGAACTTTCGGATGCTACGGGAAACTTTTCAAATCCTACCGTCATGGGCTCCGTTCCGCTGAATACCGGGGTCATTGCAGGAACCATCCCCTCCACTACTCCTTTCGGCATTAACTACAGGGTGAGGGTCACCGCCAGCAATCCCTATACGGTGGGAACGATAAGCAGCACACCGGTCATCATCACATCCACAGCCGTAAGCGCCACCATACTCGCTAATCCCGGAAACCAGGGCTGCGCGGGAGACACGATATTGTTATGGGCCTCTTTCAACGAGAGCTACTTCTGGTCCACCGGCGAAACCACCCAAAGCATCCATGTGACGCAAAGCGGCACATACACGGTTACTGTGACCAATTATCTCACCGGCTGTGAGGTTACCTCCGAACCCGTCAATGTCACCATACATCCGGGACCGCCCCTCAATCTGGGATCCGATCAGTCGCTCTGCGAAGGAGACAGCCTGATTCTCAGCGCCGGCGCCGGCTATGCGCAATACTTCTGGAACGACAGCACTTCAGGAACTGAACTTACTGCCTGTGAAAGCGGCATCTATTCCGTCGGGGTGACCGACACTTTCGGATGCAGCGCCACTGATACCATCGCATTGACCTTCAATCCCCTCCCTGCGCTTGATTTAGGCAGCGACACCTCCTTATGCGGAAGCGAATATATGCTGTACGCCTGTCCCGGGATGATGGCATACAACTGGAACAACGGCTTGTCGTACAATCCGGCTTTGCTGGTTACAGAAAGCGGAGCGTATAGCGTGATGGTCACCGACTCTGCCCTCTGTGTCAGCCGCGACACCATCATGATGGGCATACATCCTCCCCCGGTTCTGGAGCTGGGCCACGACCTCAGTCTGTGCGGCACTTACCTGGTGCTGGACGGTGGAAACGGATACCTTTCTTACAACTGGAACCAGGGAAATGGTTCGGGGCAGTTTTTTACGGTCACCCAATCGGGCATTTACACTTTGGTCATTACCGACAGCAGCGGCTGCCAGGCCGGCGACAGCATACAGGTGACGCTGATCCCGCTGGATCCTTCCACAGGCCTGTACGCTTATCCCAATCCTTTCAGGGAGGAGATCACCATCGTAAGCAGTCAGGGCCTGGAAAAATCAGCGCCGCTTCTGATTGATGAGTCCATGCGGACTTACTATCCGGGATTCACTCTGAATGCTTCCGGGATGAACATTCAAACGGCCGGTCTGAGTCAGGGATGTTATCTGTTATATCTGGAAGAGGACGGAAAACGCAGCCTTCTGGGCAAGTTTGTCAGGCCCTGATCAGCGTCCGTAACGATAGAAAGCGGCACAGGCACCCTCGTTTGAGACCATGCATGCACCCACCGGGTTCTCCGGTGTACAGATCTTTGCAAACAGCTTGCAATCGGATGGTTTTTTCAGTCCTTTAAGAAGTTCGCCGCATATGCAGCCCTTCTCTTCTTTGGGTTCGGGAAGGCTGACCTTAAAAAGCGCTGCAGCATCAAAGGCTTTATACTGTTCTTTCAGCCTCAGCCCGCTGGCTGGAATGGTTCCGAAGCCGCGCCACCAGTCGTCACACAATTCAAACACCTCGCTGAGCAAGGCCTGCGCTTTAAGGTTTCCCTCTTGCTGAACCGCGCGCCGGTACTGGATCTCAACGGCAGGGCGCCCTTCTTCGATCTGTTTAACCAGCATCAGGATGGACTGCAGGATATCGGTGGGTTCAAATCCCGCGATCACGCAACCCAGTCCATATTTCTCCGGGATGAAATCATAGATGGATGCACCGGTGATGGCGCTGACGTGTCCCGGACAAATATAGCCGTTGATCCTGACACCCTCGGTAATCAGGGCTTCCATGGCGGGAGGCATGATCTTATGTGCTGAAAGCAGGCTGAAATTATTGATTCCCTGCTGCATGGCCATCTGAGCCGCTGCTGCGCTGCCCGGGGCTGTGGTTTCGAAACCTATCCCCAGGAAAACCACTTTGCGTTCCGGATTTGCCCTGGCCAGGGCGATGGCTTCCAGGGTGGAACCTACGATTCTGACATCGCAGCCTGAAGCCCTGGCCTCATCAAGCGACGACAAGGTTCCCGGAACCCTGATCAGATCGCCGTACGTAGTGATGGTCATTCCGGGCATTTGTGCCAGTGCAATGGCGTGATCCACGAAAGAGCGTGAACTCACGCAAACGGGGCAGCCGGGACCGCTCAGCAGGCGGATGTTCTCCGGAAGCAGGGCCGGGATACCATAACGGTGGATGGCCATGGTGTGACCGCCGCAAACTTCCATGAGGGCGATTTCCCTGCGGGAGCTTCTTCTGATCTCCCTCACCAGGGCGCTGACCAGTTCAGGATTCCTGTATTCGTTCAGGTACTTCATGTTTACTTCAGGTCGATCTCCATATCGTTACCTGCTTCATCCAGTTCTTTGAGGTAGCGCATATTTTCAGCCGCTTCTTCAGGGCTGATCCTTTCGATGGCAAAGCCGGTGTGAAGCAAAACGAAATCTCCCACCTTCGGGTTATCGATAAGCTGAACGGAAGCATCAGCAATGGCACCGCCAATGGAAACTTTGGCCATGGTTCCTTCGAGGGAAATAATTTCAGCCGGAATACTGAGACACATGCTTGAGATTTTTGACAAAGGTAAGATTAATCCCTGTAACGGTAATGACCGGATGAATCCCGATCCGCTTCAGGATCGTGCTGCCGCCACAGCCAGTTGTCCGAGGGCGATCCCTCCGTCGTTGGAAGGTACAGCCAGATTGGTCAGCACTGTGAAGCCCGATGATTCCAGGCCGTTTTCCAGGCTTTCAAGGAGCAGGGCATTCTGAAAAACACCGCCTGACAAGGCCACCGTTCGGATACCGCTTTCATCTCTCAGGAGGACACACTGTTCGGTGATCATACGGACCAGGGTATGATGAAATTTCGCGGAGATAATCCCCACGGGAACCGCATGCAGCAGATCGTCAACGATAGCCCTGATGGCCGGAAGCATGGAGATGCCATCAGTGTCGTTATCATAAGGATAAGAATCCCTGCAATGCGGATCGGCCAGGGCCTCCATGAGCATCGGTCCCTCAGCTTCATAGGCATGATGCAGACAAACGCCCGTGAGTGCTGACACGGCATCGAACAGGCGACCTGCACTGGAAGTGGGCGGACAATTCAGCCGGCTCTCGATACCCTGGATCAGCATTCGTACTTTTTGCGGATCTACTGCCCGCAGGAAAGGCAGGTCGAAACCGGTGAAAGCCGGTCCGAATGCTTCATAAAGACAGGATACTGCCATCCTCCAGCTCTGCGTGGCGGCGAGGTCACCACCGGGCATAGGCAAATACTTCAGGTGGTTGACTCTTCTGTAAGATCTCAGGTCACAAATCATGAATTCCCCGCCCCAGATGGCGCCGTCATCACCCAGTCCCGTACCGTCGAAACTGACACCGATCAGGGGTTCCGTAACGCCATGCTCGGCCATGACAGAAGCGATATGGGCATGGTGATGCTGCACCTGAATCATGGGCAGACCGCTTTCTGCGGCGAAGCGTGACGAGAGATAATCCGGATGCAGATCGCAAACCACCCTGTCGGGTGTCATACGGAAAAGCTTGCTGAAGCGCGCGACGGATTCCGTATAAAATTCATAAGTGGCCGCATTGTCCAGATCACCGATATGCTGGCTCATGATAGCCTGCTCCCCTTTACCGATACAGAAAGTATTCTTCAGTCCGGCGCCACAGGCCAGGATGCCTTCAGTCTTCATGGAAAGACGCAGGGGTTGCGGGACAAAGCCCCTGGAACGCCTGATAAGCCGGGCTTTGTTGTTCACCAGCATCATAACCGAATCATCACAGCGGTTATATATCTCCCGGTTATAGGATATTACCGGCGTTCCGGATGCCGCAAAAACCGTATGCGCTTCCTGATCAGAGATCAGTATGGGAGCATCCGAGAAATTGCCGCTGGTCATCACCAGGGCATCCATTCCGCATTGCTCAAATAGCATATAATGAACCGGCATATAAGGCAACATACAGCCGATTCTTCCCAGTGCGCCATTGATCTCACGGGGCATTTCCCGGGTCTGTTTCAACAGGACCACGGGGCGCCTGAACGAAGTGAGTGCCCCGGCTTCCCTCTCACTGGCGGAAGCGTATAAGCGCAGGGTTTCCAGGTCGCGGAACATAAGGGCAAAGGGTTTCGATTCCCTCTTTTTGATCTCCCTCAATCGGCCGCAGGCTTCTGCATCCAAGGCGTTACACATCAGGAAATAACCCCCCATTCCTTTCACTGCGATGACTTTGCCCTTCTTCAGAATGCCTGAAGCATATTCTATAATATCGTGTATTTCCGTTTTTATTATATTTTCAGTATGCAGTGTGTAGGAGGGACCGCAGTGGAGGCAGGCCACAGGCTGTGCATGAAAACGGCGGTCGGCGATATCGGAATATTCGGCCCGGCAGGTATCGCACATGATGAAAGGCTGCATGGTGGTCAGCGCTCTGTCGTAAGGCAGATCGCGGATGATGGTGAAGCGGGGGCCGCAATTGGTGCAGTTGATAAAGGGATAAGCGATCCGGTGGGGCTGCTGTTTCATATCTTCCAGGCAGTCGCTGCAAACCGCGATATCGGGGCTGACTTCGGTCACCTCAGCAGAATGACTGCTGCTGCTGATGATATGAAACCCGTGCGGTAACTCCAGATCACAGGTTTCAACAGTGATATTTTCTATCCTTGACACCGGCGGGGCTTCATCTTTCAGACAACGGATGAAGCTGCTGAGGTCATCATCACCGGCCCTTATCTTAATGATCACCCCCTGGTTGTTGTTCTCAACGCTTCCTGTTATACCCATGCGTGTGGCCATCCGGAAAACATAAGGCCGGAAACCAACTCCCTGAACGAGGCCACTGATGCGAAGGATAAAAGTTTTCACTGCCGGCAAAGATAGATCAATTTGAGCAGAGCAAGTCCGCAGGAATGACTGATTCGTGGACTTTGGTGCTTGTCTGAACAGGGCAAATCGGCGGGCTAATCCATGCTAATGACCTCATTATCCAATCGCTGAAATTATTTTTAATTTTTATTAAGAAAACACAGTGGGCGAGTGAGAATATGTGTAAATTTGGGACTGTTAATTTATTAACAATCAAACCAAACCACACCAACCACATATGAATTCCGGATCAAACGGTAAACAACCGTTTCTCCACATTAAAAGAGAAGCGGACCTCGACAAGGAATTCAGCAAACGGATCGCGAAACTGGCACACGGGGAGAAGCTGTATGGCTGCATCCAGTGTGGTAACTGCAGTGCGACCTGTCCGCTGAGTCCTTACATGGATTACACACCCCGCAAAGTGATCGCCATGGTACGCGCGGGTTTCAGGGATGAAGTACTGTCGAACAGTACGGTATGGCTTTGCGCCTCGTGTTATTCATGCACGGTGGAATGTCCCAAAGGGATCAAGATCACCGACATCATGTACGCGCTGAAGCGTGAAGCGATCATAAAGAAGGTATATCCCCGGAACTTTGCGATTCCGGCCTTATCCAGGACCTTTTACGATGAGGTCAGGGCCGGCGGGCGGATCAATGAGACCTGGCTGCTGACACGCTTTTACATGAGGACCAATATTTTCAAGGCCATTGGGTTCATCGGGCTTGCGCTGAAGCTTTTCGGCACGGGCCGGCTGAAGCTTGCCGAGAAAAAACTGAAGGACCGTCAGCAGTTCCGTCGCATGGTTGAATCCACATCAAATTAAGGAGGCCGCAAGATGAAATATTTATATTATCCCGGATGCTCTCTCCGTTCGACGGGAAGGGCATATGAAGAATCCCTGCTGGCAGTTTTCAGGGTGCTGGGCATCGACCTGGCAGAGATTGATGACTGGAATTGCTGCGGGGCGACGAATTACATGTCGATCAACGAGCACAGGGCCATTGCCATTACCACACGTAACCTTGCCCTCGCCGAGCAGCAGGGCGGCAGCGGCGAAGTGCATATCATTGCTCCCTGCAATGCCTGTTATATGGGTTTACAGAAAACCAAAATCTACCTGGACACTGAACAGGGCTTGCGTGAGAAGATACTGAAAACCATGGAAGGCGCCGGGCTTCGTTACGAAGGCCGGGTAGTGATCAGGCATCCGCTGGATGTACTGATCAATGATTTCGGGCTCGATAAGCTGAAGATGGCCGTTAAGAAGCCCCTTCATGACCTGCGTGTCATTTCTTATTACGGCTGCCAGATGGTACGACCCATTGCCACTTTTGACCATGAAGCGGATCCGGTCAGTATGGACCAGGTGGCGATGACGCTCGGAGCCACCGCGGTTGACTGGGGCATGAAGCTCCGTTGCTGCGGGGGCAGCATGACCAGTACCGTTCCTGATGTTGGCCAACGGCTGAACTATCTTCTGCTGAAAGAAGCCAAAGCCAAGAAAGGCGATATCATGATCACGGCCTGCCCGCTATGTCAGTTCAATCTTGAATGTTTCCAGGGGAAGATCTCCAAAAAATTCAGGGACGACATCAGCATCCCGGTGATGTTCTTCACCCAGCTGATGGGCATGGCGCTGGGCATCCCGGAGAAGGAACTGGGCATACACCGCCTTTTTGTCAAACCCAGGCCGGTAACGGTTTAATCGAGGAGGAAAGCAAATGTCGCATCATAAAGAAGAAATCAGAATTGGCGTATATATATGTCATTGCGGACATAATATTGCCGGAACCGTTGATGTCACCGGGATTGCGGAGTATGCCTCGCGCCTTCCCAATGTCGTCATCAGCAAAGATTATAAATATATGTGTTCGGATCCCGGACAGGTGCTGATCGGTCAGGATATCGCAGAGCATAAACTTAACCGCATCGTGGTATCATCCTGCTCACCGCTGCTCCACGAGAAAACATTCCGGGATGCCCTGGTTAAAGGAGGACTGAATCCCTTCTTTCTGCAGATGGTGAACATCCGTGAGAATGTTTCATGGGTACACACTGATACCGATGATGCCAATCTCAAAGCACGTGACCTGGTCCGCGCAGCAGTACACCGTGTGGCCTACCAGAAAGAACTCACGAAGAAAAAGGTGCCGGTCAACCCTGATGTCCTGATCGTGGGCGGCGGAATTGCCGGTATATCAGCAGCGCTGACCATGGCGGATGCAGGGAAGAAAGTTTTCCTTGTCGAGAAAGAACCAACCATCGGTGGTCACATGGCGCTGTTTGACAAGACCTTCCCCACGCTTGACTGCGCTGCCTGTATTCTTACCCCAAAAATGTCATCGGTAAAAAAACATCCGAACATCACCCTTTGGTCGTATTCTGAAGTCAGTGAAGTGAGTGGTTTTGTCGGCAATTACAAGGTTAAGGTTACACGGAAACCCCGATACGTCATAGAGGAGCTCTGCGTCGGGTGTTATGCCTGCGTTGACGAGTGCATCTTTAAAGAGGGCAAGTTCCCCGATGAATTCAATCTGGGAATGAGCAAACGCAAACCGGTATACCTTCCTTTCCCCCAGGCAACACCTCTGGTTGCAGTGATCGACGACAAGACCTGCATCCATTTCAAGACAGGGAAATGCCAGCAGAGCTGTGCCAAAGCCTGTGACCGCAATGCCATTGATTTCAACCAGCAGCCGGAAGTGAAAGAAATCGAAGTCGGAACAGTGATTCTCACTACCGGCTTCAAGGCCTTTGATGCCAGAAGGCTACCCTATTACGGATACGGAAAGTTCCCCAATGTCTTCACCAGTCTTGAAGTTGAGCGTATGGTGAATGCCTCCGGTCCAACCGAAGGTCATGTGGTGTTGAAAGACGGCAGCAAACCTAAAAGCGTGGGCATTGTGCATTGCGTGGGTTCGCGTGATGAGAAAACCAACAAATGGTGTTCCCGCGTATGCTGTATGTATTCTCTGAAACTGGCTCACCTGATCAAGGAGCATACGGGTGCCGAGGTTTATAATTTCTATATCGACATGCGTACGCCCGGCAAGGGATACGAAGAGTTTTATGACAAGTTGCTGCGTGAGGATGTTCATTTCATCCGCGGACGGGTTGCCGAGGTCAGCGACTGGGCCACCACCAGCGATGAAGAAGGAAAACTCATCATGCGCGTGGAAGACACCATGGTGGGTATGGTCCGCCGTATCCCGGTCGATATGGTGGTTCTTTCTGTCGGCCTTGAGCCCCGGGATGATGCCCAGGACATCCGCAAATTGTTTAATATATCCTGTTCAACCGAAGGTTTCTTTTTGGAGAAACACCCCAAGCTGGCCCCGGTTGACACCTTCACTGACGGGGTTTTCATCGCAGGAGCCGCCCAGGGTCCGCGTGATATTCCAGACTCGGTGGCCCAGGCCGGTGCTGCTGCGGCCCAGGCGCTTGCGCTTATAGACAGTGGTCACGTTGAACTGGAACCCAACACGGCCTACATCACTGACACCTTGTGTTCCGGCTGCAAATCATGCCTGAACATCTGTCCTTACAAGGCCATCGCCTTCGATGATGAAAAACGCAAATCGGTCATCAACGAAGCCCTGTGCAAGGGTTGCGGCACCTGCGTGGCATCCTGTCCTTCCGGAGCCATCCGGCAGAACCTCTTTGAGGACGAGGAGATCTTCAGTGAAATCAGGGGACTTTTTGTTGAATCCATTTAAGCCGAACACTCATGAGCGATAATCAAATAAACAAACAGGCCATCCCGGCCAATTGGAAGCCGCGCATTGCCGCATTTTTCTGCAACTGGTGTACGTATACCGCCTCAGATCTTGCAGGCGTATCCCGCCTGAAATACCCGGCAACCATCCGCGTGATCCGCATCATGTGCTCGGGGAGACTGGATCCCCAGTTCGTTACCGATGCATTTGCCGAAGGAGCGGATGCCGTTCTGATCGGAGGTTGTCATCCCGGCGATTGTCATTACGCCAACGGGAATTACAAATGCCTCAGAAGGGTTCACCTCCTGAAGAAGGTACTGAAACAAATGGGTCTTGAGGAAGAACGCCTCCGCCTGGAATGGATCAGTGCCAGTGAAGGGAAACGCCTGGCGGAAGTGGTCTCCGAGATGTCGGAGGCCATCCTGAAACTGGGTCCCTGCAAAGTGAAACAAGTGGTTGAACATTACGAAAAATAGGAGATGATAACATGGCAAATGAAAGCAAGCCCAAGATCAAAATGGCCGTTTACTGGGGCGCCGCCTGCGGCGGATGCTGTGTTTCGGTGCTGGATGTCCATGAATCCCTCTTTGCCGTAATTGACGCGGCTGACCTGGTATTCTGGCCCATTGCGCTCGACACCAAATATGCAGATGTGGAGGCCATGGAAGATGCTTCCATCGACCTCTGCCTTTTCAACGGGGCTGTGAGGAACAGTGAAAACGAGCACATGGCTCACGTGCTGCGCAAGAAATCAAAGATCCTGGTGGCGTACGGTTCCTGCGCTCATATGGGCGGGATTCCCGGACTGGCCAACTTTTCCGACCGGGAAAGCCTGATGCGCAGGGTGTATGACGAATCAGAATCGACAGAAAATCCGGATAAGATCCGTCCACAGCATCATTACGAAGTAAAAGAAGGAACCCTTGAGATTCCTGTATTTTACAATGATGTGATGTCTCTCGGACAAATCACCGATGTGGATTATTACATCCCCGGATGCCCGCCCCAGACTGAAAGGCTGGTTGAAGTATTCATGGCCATTGTAACGGGACAGCCCCTTCCGCCCAAAGGCAGTGTGATCGGGGTCAGCGGTCTGGCGCAATGCGATGAGTGTACCAGAAAGAAGAGTGACCAGCGTTCGGTGAAGCAGATCTTCCGTCCCTGGGAAATTGAGGATGACGGCGAAACCTGCTTCATGGATCAGGGTGTGATCTGCATGGGACCGGCCACCATAGGCGGTTGCGGAGTACGCTGCGTGAAAGGGAACGCACCCTGCCGCGGCTGTTACGGACCCATGCCGGAAGTCAGGGATATGGGCGCCAAATTGATCTCCACCATCGGCACCATGATCGACCTTGAAAAAGAGGAAGAGATCGAAAAAGTCATTGAACAGATCGAAGACCCCGCCGGCACTTTCTATCGTTTCAGTCTGCCGGCTGCAAAAATCAGGAGGAAATTATCATGAAGAGATACACCATAGATCCCATCACCCGTCTGGAAGGGCACGGGAAAATTGAAATCTTCACCAGCGACGAAGGGGAGGTGGAAAATGTTTACTTCCAGGTTCCCGAGCTCCGTGGTTTTGAGAAGTTTGTTGAAGGACGACCTGTAGAAGAGCTTCCCCAGATTGTTACCAAGATCTGCGGGGTTTGTCCGGGTTGTCATCACATGGCCTCAGGAAAGGCGCTTGACGGTGTTTTCGGCGTGGAGCCAGATCGGAAGAGCACACGTCTGAACTCCAGTCACATTCCTTTATCT
>CALGYY010000256.1 GCA_937934705.1 uncultured Bacteroidota bacterium | reverse complement strand
AAGTAACCATCGTATTTTTATGGATGTAATCGTTTAATATGAAAAAGCAAATCAGAACCGACAGTAAAAAACATGCGGGTGATGGAAGAGATTATAGAAAAATGTCCAAAGCATAGTGTTAACCCGTATGGTTCCCGGACAGTTCGTGATCACTGACCCGATTTAAATTTCATATAATGCAACCAAAAACCTTAACAGCATGGAGAATCCTGACGAACTGATCACCATTCAAACCTTTGTTCATCCCTCAGAAGCATATCCGCTCATGACCCGTCTGCAGAGTGAGGGGATTGAATGCATACTGGACGGTGAAAACACCCTGAACGTGATGCCGTTTTACAGTCAGGCGATTGGCGGCGTCAGGCTGATGGTGAGATCCGGAGATGCACCAAGAGCATTGGAAATTATAAGCAAACATGGGCCTCAGAAAGTCCGGGTTAAAACCGCAGACCAGGAAACCATCCATGCTGATCCGGAAAATGCAGCATACAGCGTCAGGGCAGAAGAATACTGCCCGAAGTGTGAATCCTCATCTGTTTTCCGCAAGAAGTTTCCGTCTTTTAAGATCATCCTGATCATACTTTTTGCGGCAGGTTTTATAAGCTTTATGATATTGCAGATATATTTACCACTCGTCTTTTTAATTGTTTTATTGATTCCACTGGCATTCGGAAAGAAACATAGATATTGCGCCACATGCGGACATCACTGGATGAACTGAAGCAGTTTGTACGAGTAAGGGTGAAGCACTGCTGATTCCTGTGAACAGATGCAAACCGGACTTCTCAGGATCTTTTCCTGTTCCTTTTCTTCAGATACTGATAATCGAGATAATAAAGGGCTTTGATGCTTAAACTGTTCAGTTGGTCTGAAGCAAAAGTGTGCCTGATGTTATCCCAGTAGCTGTATAACACATCGCTCTGTTCACCCAGAATAGCCAGTTTATAAACCACGCTGAGATTGCTGCCCGGGGCAAACTGCCAGGAAAAAAGAAGGTCAATATTGAGGGCGTTATAATTGAAGTTGTACACACCCGGATCACCCGCATGATCGTTGCGGATCAGATGACCATCATCAGTCAGGGTGTAAAGATATTTGTAGGCACCCATCGACCAGTAGTGACGCAGTCGCAATCCCAGCGAAAGGTCATTGATGAAAATGTAGCGAGCATCAAGGCTGTTTTCGATCTCGGCCAGCTTACGGTTTCCGAAGAGGATCTGTCCGCTGGTATCGAAGCCCGCGAAACCCTCGTCATTGGTGTTCTGGTTCCCCTCGATGGTATAAGTGAAAAACAGTTTATCGCTGGCTCTGACCAGGGGTGTTAAGGAAACCTCATATCGACGGAAGGGATGATCAATGGTGCTGATCCAGGTGGCTTCACCGTCAAGTGCGAAAGCATGACGATAGTCGCTGGAGAAGCCCACAAAAACAAAATAATACGGCTCTGCACGATAATATCTCCCCGATTGCCTGGGTTCGTAATAATCGAAACTATGCAGCGGAGCCAGTGTAGCTCCGCTCCACAACCACAGATAATTCTTAAAAGTCACCACATTGTTCAGACCGATCTCAAAGGCCGTCAGCTTCTGCGTTTCAGCGTTCACATGATGACTGAGCGACAATGTAGTACTGCTGCTGAGCAGAAGTCCTTTGGGTTCAAAAGTTTTATAAGCCAGTGAAGCAAAATGACGGGTTTCGTTGTTCTGGTACATCAAGCCAAAATCGTTGATATTGAACTTTTTACTCAGGTGTTCACGCATGACATCAAAGCGGATATGCCCTTTAATCTTGCTAAATGCCAGGTAATAGCGATACCCCATGGTATTTTCATACTGATCTTCAGGATCTGCAGAGTTACGATGGAAAAGCTGGCTCAATCCGGCCTGTGCATTGAACTGCCAGGTATTGCTTTTGTCGTTCAGTTTCAGTCCGCCGGCCGTAACATTGGCATCGTCATATGATTTGACACGTGTGACATTGGTATTGATCAGATAAATGTCCGAGTTGTTTTTCAGAACCTGATCATACACAAAGATATTGAAGTTGGTCAGGGGTTCGGTCAGTACTTTGCGTCTCTGTCCGTTGCTGTCTTCGATAAGCGCGTAAGCATTATCTGTTACTGCGTTGAAAAGACCGAGGGCGGTGCCGTTTTTTCCGCGGCCGGACAGCTTGGTGGCGTTGAGCAGGCGGGCCTGTCCCGGATTTTTCACAAGAACCTCCCCTTCTTTCAGCGAATCATTCACCGCATAGTAGCCTCTTGGTATCCTGCCTATCCGGCGTGAATAAAAAAGATCACCCTTTTCAAACAATTCAATTCCCTCATTAAAAAAGGGTCTGTATTCATCATAATAAGTCTCAAAAGCAGATATATTCTTTACAAGATTATCACTTTGCACCTGACTGAAATCCGGCAGCAGGGTCATATCCACCGTATAGCTTTCGTTGATGCCCCACTTCAGATCAAGGCCACCGCTGTAGCCTCCTGAAAAATTTGACCTGCCCCTGTTGTTAAAGGGATAATGATCGCCAAAAAGAGCCAGATAAGGCGTAACCGAGAGCCTGAGCGGCGGTTTGATAGCGGAAATACCTTTCAGTTTCCCCCAGTAAACAATGTCGTTCGTCACGCCTTTTTCAACCAATGCCCACTGAATGTGCTCACGGTGGCGCCGGATCTCACGTGTGGTCTGAAATCCCCACTCCTGAACCTCCTGATCGGGGAAACGAAGAGCCGAATAGGGTATCATGATCTCTGCCACCCAGCCGGAGTCGCCGATCTTTGTGGCGCTCTGCCATACACCATTATAGGTTCCGTCGCTGTAGCGGTAATCCGTCTGTACGCCGGAAGCAAACACCCTGAAAACAAATGCATCAGCCTGATTGTTATATGTATCAAAGGCCACGGTAAACTTATCTGCATTCAGGTCATCATCGCGGCTTCCCAGCTGATGCAGTATACTGTCAGGAGCTGTATCGTACATCATGGCTCCGATGTATACCGCACGGTCGTCGTAAACTATTCTCACGGCCGTCCTCTGGCTGACCGCCTTATTGAAATAGGGCTCAAACTGCGAGAAATCATCCAGCACCATGGCTTTGTCCCAGCAGGCGTCATCCAGTTTCCCGTCAATCCGCGGTGCTTCGTCCACGCGTACAGCTTCAGCCACCTTCCCTTGCTGGGAAAAGGCGGGAAGCATATATCCAAACATGCAACAGAGTATAATCAGCTTTCTCATATCAATTGCGAAAGTAATCAGATTTTTTGTTGTATGCAAAGCAGGCCGGTGCTGCCATAAAAAAAGACCGCACAAGCCTGCGTGCCAGCTGATCTTCTGCTGTTCTGACCTATTCGATCACCAGCCTGATACTCTCCTTTCCATGCATATTGCTGACTTCGAGCAGATATAAGCCCGCTGAAAGTCCACTCATATCCAATCGGTGCCGTCCTGCCGGTAAATCAGCCTGCATCACCTTTTCTCCCAACATATTGACTATTGACAGGCTGCCACTGCTCCTGATTTCAAGGAAGCAAATACCTCCTGTCGGATTGGGAAATACCTGTGTGATCAGACCTTCTCCGATAGTCTCTATGCCGACCGTTGTGATGATGACACAATTGCTGGTGTCGGAGCAAATGCCCTGCGTGACCACCACAGCATAGGAGCCATTGGCTGAAGGTGTATAACTCTGTCCGGTTTCTCCGGGAATGATTGCATAGGAACTGTTGCAATCCACCCACTGGTAGTCAGCACCTGCATTGTCCGCGGTGATGGTAATCATATTGATGCTGACGGATACATCCACCGGGGGCTCTTCATTAAGATCGGTTGTGACAATGCTGTCGCAGCCGTTCATTGCACTGAGTGTATCAATATAAATTCCGCTTGAATCATAAGCATGTACCCCGATCAGATACTCCTCCCCGTTACAAATCGTCTGCGTCTGATTGAAGGTAATCAGAGCGGGTTGTCCAAGAATCATGGTATCGCTTGCTGAACAGGCATTTACATCGGTTGCGACACAAATAATGGTATCGGCAGATAAGGCGAAAAGTGTATCTCCTGTGAATCCTCCGGGTGTCCAAAGGAAGGTAAACGGCCCTTCACCTGAAGTTGCCAGTGCATAAACCCAGCCATCAGAGGCCCCATAACAGGAGGGCTCAGAACCCAAATTTACAGTAACTGCCGTTTCTGTTCCCTCACCGGAAACCGTAAAGGTGTATTCCGGATCGTTGCAATCATCGGTGAAGATATGAATGATGGCTGTCCGGATACCGGCATCTGAAGGGTCGAAAACCAGGCTCATCTGGCTGCTGTCGCCAGCTGCAATAAGGGAAGCAGGTGCTGTCAGCGAAAAATCAAGTGAGTCGGCTCCCGTGAGCTGCACACCTGAAATACTCAGATCTGTTGTTCCGGTATTGTAAAGCATATAATTCACACTGTGCGTCCCGTTGCATACCGACTGAGGTCCGAGCCAGGTCGAATCGGATGCATCAGGGACCAAATCGCCATTGGGAATCAACACGGCATTTCCCCTGACGATGATCTGGCGGCCCAGCCCGAACTCATCCGCGCCCATATCGGGATGACAGCCGTTACGGTATTCGCAGTCGATATCCATGATCACAGGAAGAGGAGTTCCGCCATCCTCAATTCCTGGATTAAGGCCGGCGAGCAGATGAGCATCACTGACCGAGACAAAGGCCGGTAATACGGCCACCGAATGCTGATCACGACCCGTTTCCGTCTGCCAGTCTGCCAGGCTGGTTCTGGCAGTACCAGCTGCGGTGAGACCTCCTGTTCTTCCCGTACATGAACCCGTTCCGCTCACATAGATATCATTATTGTCGCTGATGAGATTGGTATAATTCCCGGTAGTACTGCTGTATGCCAGTCCTATCCCCGTATTGGTGTTTGAACCTGAACTGCCGCTGCAAACGAGGATATTGTTCCGCAGGTCGACAGATGGCGTTGCGCCGTTAATGCCAACTGCCATATTCGGCTGGGAGGCACTGGTCAGGGGATCTCCGTTTACAATAACGGTATTATGATAGATTTCCATGAGGCCAGACCCTCCTCCATTATATATTCCGCAGCCAAAATCACCGGCTGTTCCGTTGCAGAACACCCGGTTAATCATGTTATTCTCGATACGGGTGCGCCCTGAAGTTGTTGCTGCTACAATGATCCCGCCGGCTGAAAAGGTATTGGTCTGAACGATATTATAAATATTGTTTCCGGACACATATCCATTAGACGTTTCCGCTGCAGTGGTCAAACTGTTATTCAATGAATTGGCTCCTAAAGAAATACCAACAACATCGAATGATGCACTGCTAACAATATTGGCAATATCGTTGCCCCTGACCATACAGGAATCCTCAAAAAGAAGCATGATCCCGAATCGTCCGATATTATCAGGAGCAACTGAGGTGAGTTCATTCAGATCGAAGGTGTTCCTGAGATTTTTTGTCGTGACGGATGAACCTGCAGAAAAAACACCCACCTGGACCCTTTCGATTTTGTTGTTTATGATCCTGTTATCATTGTTCTGGTTGGCGCCTGTCCCGCTTAACAATGCTGTCCCGCTGATGTTCACTCCTGCCCCGGTAGCAGACGGACCACTGCCACGGATCACGCAGTTCATCAACTGATTGAAGCAGGCAGGGCTTCCGTCCGGCGCTGTTTGAATAGCAAAGACAACAGAGGTGCCGGAAGTATTGGAATTTTCAATGATCAGGTTCCTGCCGGCCCTTTGCCTGGGACAGAGGATGTTGGCCAGGGTATCATTTGAGCCATCGATGCAGATATAATCCGCTCCCCGCAGCACGATTATGGCACTGGCTGAAGAACCGGAAAGGATTGTGTTAAGCCCGGGTGCCGGTTTGATGGTGAGGGTGTTGACCTGATCGGCATCAGGATGGGACAAAATTGTGATGGGGAAGCTTTCCGTCAGGTAGCTGGTATCTATAAGACTAAAAAGCACCGGGCCTTCCAGGCAACTGTTATTGTATGTATTCACAGCCGCAGTAAGTGTCGGAAAATCTCCTGTCGCACCAACAGTAAAGGTTCCGCTCATCGGCGAACTGACAGAATAGACGTAAGGCGCTGAGGGGATTGTGGTTACGGTGTTGACATCGGTAGCGACCAGTCCTGCTATCGGGAGAGATGCAATATTGCAGGGCGCAATAATATCCTGGGCAATAATAAAATACTCTACAATATCTCCGAATGTTACACCTCCTAATCCGGCCGAAGGTATGGTAAACTCCCAGGTCCCGTTGATTCCGGTTCCTGCGATCAATACGCCCGCACCCGACGACCAGCTACCGCTGCTTTTTCTGTAATAAACCCTTGGAACGAGTCCTCCGCTGACCGGAACACCTGAATAATCAGCTATCTGCGCTGTAATGATTCTGTCGTTTGTATCACAGGTAAATTGCAGCGGACTGAAAGTAATTACCGGATGCGCAAGGTCAAGATAAATCCCGTCAATTTCATCTGCTCCCATATCCGGTGCAAAGGCAGCGCCATTGACTGAGCCGGCAGGGCCCGGACGACCTTGTCCGTCGATATCCGAACTGACCATGGCGATATTCTGTCCTCCGGATTCGATTGCTGTTGGGGTGAGTCCCATATTCAGATGCAGGTCGCTTACCGGGTTCACATAAATAACACTGATACCGCTACGGCTTAAGCCATCACATGCTGAAGCTGTTTTCCATGCAGCAAAATCCAGGCTTGCGCCCCACCATCCGATGGTCGCTGAACCGGCATTCAGAACATTATTATCCGATACACCGCTTGCCCAACCCGTGCTGACTGAGGTTGAATTGAGATTATTACCGATGGCAAAGTGCAGACCGGTACCTCCGTTTCTGGAGTTTGTAAAGATATTGTTCCGAACATCAACTGACTGTGTTCTTGACGATGCTGAAAAATCTCCCCTGTGGAAACAGAATGAGGGTAGGTCACCGGAAGCGGCTGTCCCTGAAATATTAATGGTATTATGATAAATCCGGTCGGTCGGATCAGGGGTTGATCCGTGATTCGCCTGGATTCCGACAAAGCAGGTATTGGTTGACTGAGAAGAACCAAGAGATATCATATTGTTATAAACATTCACAGCGGTGGTTCCGGAACGGATGATCACACCTGCCACTATGGGCGGACTGGTGGCAGTGGTCCCGGTAGATGCGTTGGAAAGACCATATATCTTGTTGCCGATGATGTTATTATTCGTTGCATTACCGGATGTGATCCCTGCAACAAAGTTAGAAAGCGCAGCACTATTTATGTTTGATATATTATGAATAATATTATCCTGAATCACATTATCTGAACCGGCTCCAACCTGGATGCCGACAGCACATGCATTACCGTTGGTAATTGAAGGATTCGCCGAATTTGTCGTAAGGTAACGGATCGTATTTCCTGTGATTTGCAGCGTATTGGTGAATCCCGAGCCAGCCGGTGTCATCACACCCCTTACATAAGCATTGCCACCAGTCCCGATACCGTATGAAGAGAGGTTCTGAATAGTGTTATTGCTGATCGTTCCGCCTGCAGGCAGGGTTGACAGATGGATACCGGCTACATTGGTCGACCCGGTGGTCACACCATTGACGCCACCGCGCATGTTATCGGCGGTTGAATTGCCGATCGTATTTCCGGAAATGGTGAGTGAGGCTGCCGCCGCCGAATTGCTTATTCCAACGATTCCTCCACCGACTATTGCGCTGCTCCCGGGGGAAACAAGTCCGCCGATGATGTTATTCCTGATGGCGGCATTACCCGTTGAGCCGTTGTGTATCCCTACAATACTGCCATTCGAGGTTGCGGAAACCATGTTGATATGACCGGTTCCGCTTGTTCCCCCTATAGTATTTGGCATAACATCGCCCACATTAACATTACCGCCGCCGATACTGATTCCGCAAAGGACGCCGTAGGTTGTGTAGGCTCGGCGCTGGAAGTCAGGCTGATCGCGGTCACCGTATTCCCCTGGACTGATGAGGGAGTGGTTGTTCCGCCTGAAATATCGATGGCAATAAATCTTGTGGCTACCGCTGAAGTCATGGTATAGATTCCTGTCGACAAGGCTGTTGCGTAACCGATCAGGTTGCCGGAGATCAGGTGGTTATTGCCCCCGTTCACCCAGATGGCCCGGTGTGTATTGGCTGTTGTGTAGTTGCGGGACGCGGTTTGATAAAACAGACAGTTACTCACAGTCCAGTCGCTGTTGTTTGAAAGAGCAGCGATTCCCGCCGATGCCGAGCCGGTACTGTAGTAATCCGCAATCATACAATTGCTGATGCTCACCTGACTGTTTTCCTGCCCTGCCGTCCCTGCAGAAAATATTGCATTGACCGGGAAATTCGCACCACTGGCTTCGATCAGGCTGTTGGTGATGCTGATATGGTCGTTTCCGCCGCCCCCGGCAGAAGTACCTAAACGGATGGTGCCTGAATTAACATCTGTATTGCATCCACGTATCGTGCAGTTCACGAATTGAACATTGCGGGCATCATTGAACAGGTAAACGGTCGAGGCGCTTCCGTTAAATGCATTATTCAGGATGAGCGTTCTGCTGCCGATATTGATGCCGTCGAAAACCACCCGGTCGGCTCCGTCGAGCTGGATCAGACCGCCGGCCAGAGAGCCGGAAATTGTTTTTGCGCTGCCGCCTGATGGGCTGATGGTGAGACTCGTCCACACCCCCTGATTAAGTGTGGCCGCAACTGTCTCAGTTGTGTTGCCGGTAACTGACACCTGGATTACCGCACCGGTTTGCACACCGGAATTAATGGCGTTGAAAGCTGCGCCCAGCGTTGGGAAAGATCCGTTACCGACAACTGCTCCGGAAACGTCGACATTTTATGCAAAAACTGTTATCGGCGATATTGCACATAACAGAAGCATAAGGGTGAGAAGTTTTCTCATCGGATTTGAGTAGTTAGTTTATACGAAAGATTGGCCTGAGTTAAGAACTACAAAGGTAGGTATATTTATGTGCCCTCATACAGGCTGCCGATGTCAAAAAAAAATCCCCGGAGCGGCCGGGGACTTTCTATTCTTTCTGAAATTTTACCTTGGTTTAAGAACCATGGTCAGATCAGTGGTGATCCTGTACAGATTGGTAGCTTCTTCAGTATTGGCTCTGAGCTCCATTTCTTTACTGGCCAGTTTATAGATATGAAAAACATACATGACATTCTGACCGGAATACTGAAAGGTATAGGTATCCGGACTCAGCGGGTTATAGACATACTTATCGGGCTGCAGTCCCAGAAGTTCCTTGTATTTGGTTCCGCTGTTCTCGTTGCCTCCGGTAAAGTACCAGTATCCTGTTTCCACACTGGTGTACTTCACCTGAGTGGTATCGTC
>CALGYY010000255.1 GCA_937934705.1 uncultured Bacteroidota bacterium | reverse complement strand
TATTTTCACTGCCTTCGACCAGATTATCGGATACTATCACTGTGAGCGGATAAAAACGATCGGTGACGCGTACCTGGCTGTCTGCGGGATGCCGGTTGCTGATCCTGAACATGCCAGACGTCTGATGCTGGCCTCTATCGATATTATCCGTTACCTGAAAGAGCGAAATGAAGATTCAGTCGTCAAATGGGAGGTCAGAATAGGAATTCACTCCGGCGATGTGGTCGGTGGGGTTGTGGGTGTTAAAAAATACATCTATGATGTTTTTGGTGACACCATCAATACAGCATCCCGGATGGAAAGCAATTCCGAAGCTATGCAGATCAATGTTTCAGAGACAACCTATTCAATTCTGAAAGACGAGTTCCGCTTTACCAGGCGTGAACCGGTAGAAGTGAAAGGGAAAGGGAAGATGGAAATGTTCTTTCTGGATTTCAATTATTGACAAACCATAACTGTCGTCATGTTGCCAACCGTAGAAGTCTGACCTTCGACGTTTTGCAGCTGACTCCCGCAATAGGTTTCGGGTGTGCCTTCGCTAACCACAACGTTGTCTTCATAGGTCACTATCCGGCACTGTTTGCATGTGTCTTCACCGGTTTCACAGGATCCCAGCAGAATCAAAAGGGAGGTCAACAGAATGCATGAAAGCAGAATCTTCTTCATTGGAGTGGTTTTGGTGAACAAAAATACGGCATTTTGTTGCATGTGCAATATACAGCCGGGGATAAAGGAATATCTTTGCAAAAATCATGAAAATCTTTAAGCCATATTCAGAGCTGGTTGCCACAACACTTTCCGGGCTGGAATCTGTGTGTGCTGATGAGATTGCTGAACTGGGAGGCAAGGAGCCTGAAGTCCTCAGCCGTGCGGTACGATTCACAGGCTCAAAGGAAGAGGTCTACCGGATGAACTATTCATGTCGCACAGCCCTGCGCATCCTTATGCCGCTTGCTGAATTCAGGGTAAACGGGATGGAGGATTTTTACGGGCAAATCCGGCAGCTGGGTTGGGAGCAATGGATGGAGGCGGACCAGACACTTGCGATTGAAAGCGTGGGGAGCCATCCGCTTTTCCCTAATACGATGTTTGCCTCGCAGAAGGCTAAGGATGCGATTGCCGACCGTTTCCGTGAACGCTGCAACCGAAGGCCGTCAGTAGATCTGGACAATGCTCAGATCAGGATACATGTGCATTTGCATCCCGATCAGGTACGCATTTCACTCGACAGTTCCGGAACACCGCTGTTTAAAAGGGGCTACAGAATGGCCAGTGTTCAGGCGCCCCTCAATGAAGTACTTGCTGCCGGTTTGATCAGGCTGAGCGACTGGGATGGTGAAATGCCATTTTTTGATCCTTTCTGCGGATCAGGAACCCTTGCCATAGAAGCAGCCATGATCCGTTCACGCCGTCCTGCCGGCTCCTTCAGGAAAAACTGGAGCCTGATGAACTGGAGCGATTTTGATAAGCCGCTCTGGGAAAAAACTGTTCAGGAGGCCAAAAGCGATATTCTGCCTCTGAATACTGAGATTCACGCATCAGATATTGATGCCGGAAACCTGAATGTAGCCAGGAGAAATATCAGTGCAGCAGGTCTGGAAGGGCAGATTACGACCACCCGATCGGCTTTTGAGAACTTTCCCTTTCCCGATCGTCCTGGCTTTATTCTGACCAACCCTCCGTACGGCGAGAGACTCAGGGAATTTGATCAGATCAGCTTTTATAAAGGCTTGGGCAATGTGCTGAAAAAAAACTGCCCTGCTTATCAGGCCTGGATATTGGGGTCTGATGCGAATGCCATGAAGTTTATCGGTTTAAAGCCTGATAAAAAGTTCAACGTCTACAACGGCCAGCTGGCCTGCCGTTTTATGAAATACAGCCTTTTCAGCGGAAAGCGTAAAGACCATCTCAGCCAATAGCCCTGCATGCAGTGCAGGGAATACGGCATGAATGACCGTCTGCAGGATTCAACTCATAACAACGTTCGTGACATTTTATGAAAAAAACTATCTTTGCATCAATACCCGTTCAGGGAAAGGTTTGATAATAACTAAGAGAACGTGATAAAGAAAATTCTGCTGACCATTTTGTGTGCTCTGTTATTACAGGGCTTGTACGCTAATGTTAATCTCGATGTTAAAATTTATACCGGTTACAGCATTAATAGTGTCAAGGTCCAGCCGCTGATCGGGAAGTACTCCGTATATGAGAATGATAAGCTCAGGGATGAGGTTCTCAAGACGGAAACAATAGAATTCTCGGTGGCCGGCGATAGTGTGCTGGTCAGGAAGGACGGAAGATCCATCGGGATGTTTATGACCGTGACCTTGTCCGGCGCAGGATTGATAAACAGCTTCCTCATTACGCCACTGACCTCCGGTGCCAGGGAAAGAGAGTATGATGATGACCTCCGCATCAGTGTGGTGAACGGGGTTCTTCAGATCATCAATCATGTGGATCTTGAAGATTATATCGCAGGAGTCGTGCAGTCTGAAGGCGGAGGAAGCACAAAGGAAAATGAATTTTATATAGTACAGGCGATCTGCTGCCGCACATATGCCCTTAATAATTCCAGAAAACATGTCAGCGAGGGCTATAATCTTTGCGACAGCATCCATTGCCAGTTATACAGCGGGAAATGCAAAAATCCCAATATTCAGGCTGCGGTTTTTCAGACTGCCGGAGATGTCATCGTGGACAAGAATATGCACATGATCTCGGCCGCTTTTCATTCCAACAGCGGTGGAATGACCGCCAATTCGGAAGATGTGTGGAGCATTGAAACACCATACCTGAAATCAGTAGTGGATACTTTTTCACTATCGATGACCAATGCACGCTGGGAGAAAACGATGTCGGTGGATGAATGGCTGAATTTCCTGAAAACATTTTTCAATTACCCGACAGACCTGGCTGAGAAAAGAGCCCTGGCCTTAAATTATTCACAGGATCAGCGGAAGGCTTACTTTGATAACGGAATCCGCCTGGCCGATATCCGCAAAGGACTGGGACTCCGCTCTGCTTATTTTTCTGTAAAACAGTCAGGCGATCAGGTCGTATTTTACGGAAAAGGATATGGCCACGGCGTGGGACTCAGTCAGCAGGGCGCCATTCGTATGGCTCAGTTGGGACACGGATACAGAGATATTATAAAATTTTATTATAAGGACGTTGAGATTATGAGCTACGAGCAGGTCATGATCCGGAATTATTAGCCACAGATACTGTAGGTGTATCTGCCTGGTTGCGTTAAATTCTGTTAAATTCAGCTATTTAGATAAATTTTAAATTATATTTGTAGCGTGAAAAACGCAATCAGATATACAGTCCTGATCATATTGCTGCCTCTCTTTCTTGGAGCTTCCGGCGGTGTGTTTTTTATTGTTCATCATTGTCAGAGCCATCATGAATCTTCACTGAGGTTTTTTCAGCATGAGGAAGGTGCTTGCTGTGACCATGAAGGCACTTCCTGTTGTGATACAGATGAGAGTTCCTGTTGTGCGAACCTGCCTGCAGGTGAAGAAGCTGTTCACCCGGTTCAGCATGACTGTTGTCTGGATGAACCGGTGTTTCTGAAACTGGATTTACAGTACCTGCCTGCACCTGCTTCAGAGAAAATGGTCGTCCTGCTGAACTCACTTCCATCTTGTGCGATATTGCCGCAGTTCTCTTTTCAGGATATTATACCGCTTTCCCGGGTGATCTGGCCTCCCGGAGCAGGCTTAACACAAGGCTTCACCACTTTACTTTCCCCGCTCAGGATCTGAGATTCTCCTTCTTTTGTTGCGGATGGCATGGGCTATTCCGCTGTATTGCTGTATTACCAAAAGAATGGAGAGAAATCGACTTATGTTTGGAAGAATAATTTTATGGCTCCTCGGTCTGACCCTGACCGGGTTTCAGGTCGGAGCTCAGGAGTTCATCCGTGGAACGGTTACAGGAAAAATGCATGATGAACATCATGACGAGGCTCATGCACATGCGCTCTCTTTCGCCAATGTTTACTGGGCAGGCGGAACTTCAAGCGTGACAACGGGTGAGGATGGTTCATTCAAAATTGCAAGAACTTCATCTTCCTCAAATCTGCTTGTGGCAAGTTTTGTCGGGTTTAGAAACGACACGGTTGAGATCAGACCAGGACAGAGAAAGGTTGACTTTGTTCTGGAGTCCGATGCTGAACTTGGAGAGGTCGTCATCAGTGAGCATCAGGACGGGCAGTTTGTCTCCCGGATCAAGCCTATAAAAACTGAGATCATTACTGAGGCCGGACTTCAGAAGCTTGCATGTTGTAACCTCTCGGAAAGCTTTGAGAATTCAGCCACTGTTGATGTGGGATATACGGATGCGGTCTCCGGGGCACGAAAAATCCAGATGCTCGGCTTGTCGGGCATATACAGTCAGTTGCTGTCGGAAAATGTTCCCTCCGTCAGGGGGCTTGCATCCAATTACGGGCTCAGTTTTATCCCGGGAAGCTGGATGCAGTCGATTCAGGTTTCAAAGGGTACGAGCTCGGTTGTAGCCGGCTATGAATCCACAACAGGACAGATCAATGTGGAATACCGAAAACCCGAACATACAGAAGATCGTTTGTTCATCAACCTTTTCGGCAATGATGAAGCCCGTTTCGAAGCCAATATCAATGGGGCCATCAAAGTGAGTGAGCGCATCAGTACGATGTTGCTGACCCATGCTTCATTCAATACACTGATGATCGATCATAACAAAGACGGATTTCTTGACAGTCCGACCGGTTGGCAGGTCAACGCCATGAATCGATGGACTTTTGAAGATAAGAATGACGGTCATACACAGGTCTTGCTGCACTATCTGAATGATAACAGAAACGGGGGTCAGATTAATTACTATGATCCGCCTGAAGGTCATACAGATGTCTATTATGGCTCCGAGGTGCTGACGCAGCGTATTCAGGCTATTATAAAATCCGGCTTCCGTTTCAGCAAACCCTATCAGAGTCTGGGTATCATTGCATCCGGTACATGGCATGACCAGAAATCGGCTTTTGGTCAGAGAAAATACAATGGTGAGCAAAAAAGTGTTTATCTCAACACTATTTATCAATCCATCATCAGTAACACCAATCATCAAATCAGTACCGGCGCGTCATTCATGCTGGATCATTACGACGAATCGCTGACCGATTCGGCATTCAGCCGTTTGGAGTATGTTCCAGGTGCATTTTTTCAATACACCTTCAGCCATAAAGAAAAGTTGAACATAATCCTGGGCCTCAGGACGGATTATCACAATCTCTATGGCTTGCTGATCACGCCAAGGTTTCATTTCAAGTGGAATCCGGCTGAGAATACTACGATCAGGGCATCGGCCGGAAGGGGCTTCCGCTCTCCCAGCGGGATAGCCGAGAACAGCAGCTATCTCGCCAGTAACAGGATGATCCGGATCATTGAAGATTTCAGGATGGAAGAAGCCTGGAACTACGGGATGAATGTGAGCCAGGATTTTCATATCGATGAAAACAGGAAGATCACGCTCACTGCTGATTTCTACCGTACCGATTTCGTCAACCGTCTGGTTGTAGACATTGATCAGGATGTTCATTCCTTGTATTTTTATAACCTCACGGGAAGATCCTACTCCAATAGTTTCCAGTTCGACTTCATGATCCAGCCACTCAAGCGTTTTGATGTTTCATTGGCTTTCCGCTGGAATGATTCCAAAACCTCGTATGGGGAGGAGCTTCTGGAAACACCGTTTGTAAGCCGGTATAAAGGCCTGATGACCATTTCGTATGCCACACGTTTTGAGAAATGGAAATTTGACTTTACAGCTCAATACAATGGCAGGAGCCGTTTGCCCAATACCTCTGACAATCCTGAACCTTATGCCAGAGCCTCTTATTCAAAAGAGTATTATATGCTTCATGCCCAGGTGACAAAAAAGTGGCGCATTGTAGACTGGTACGTGGGTGCTGAGAACCTTCTGAATTTTACTCAGCATCACCCCATTGTCAGTGCCGATGACCCGGGCTCACCCTATTTTGATGCATCCATGATCTGGGGGCCGCTCATGGGAAGGACATTTTATACAGGCCTCCGTTTAAAAATCAAATAATTGTTTATTCATCACAACTTAAAAACTCAAGCTTATGAAAAGTAAAATTTTGTTGACAGCACTGGTCGCATTCTTTATGTTTAACGCGGGCCTTTATGCCCAAAAGGCTGCAGATGAAAAGTTTCAGGAGATCAGAATAAAGACCTCAGCCCAGTGCGGCATGTGCAAAGACAGGCTGGAATCTGCCCTGGCCTATGAAAAGGGAGTTAAGAAATCGGTACTTAATGTAGAAGACAAGGTTCTTACAGTCACTTATGATGAGAGAAAAACCGGACCAGACGCCATCCGCCAGGTGGTGGTCAAAAGCGGTTATGATGCGGATGGTCTGCCTGCTGATAAAGCGGCCTACGACGCTTTACCTGCCTGTTGCAAGAAACCGGCAGGGAAATCATGCTCACCGGGTTGTAAGCATTAAAAATCCGAGATTCAAAATGAAAAGGGGCAAGCATGGGTTTGCCCTTTTTTTAATTGTTCCGCACACCTTTCTGCTGATTATTTTATCGATCCCTGCTCTTTTTTGACGAAAAATGCTATTTTTGATCAACAATTAAAAAACTCTTAACAATGGGACTTTTTGACAAAATCAAAGGTGAATTCATAGATATCATCGAGTATCTTGATGCCACCAACAACACCATGATCTATCGTTTCGACCGCTATGGCAACGAGATCAAGAACGGCGCAAAGCTGGTCGTTCGCGAATCGCAGGTGGCGGTCTTTGTGAATGAAGGACAGATTGCCGATGTTTTTACACCGGGCACCTATACCCTTGAAACCAAGAACCTGCCGATCCTCTCTACCCTAAAGGGGTGGAAATATGGATTCAACAGTCCGTTTAAGGCCGAAGTATATTTTGTGAACACCAAGAACTTCACCGACCTGAAATGGGGAACCAAGAATCCCATCGCCATGCGGGATGCGGATTTCGGTATTGTGAGGATCAGGGCATTTGGCAGTTATGCCATCAAGATCATGAATGCAGCCAAATTCATTAAAGAGATTGCCGGGACGGATGGAAAATTTACCACTGATGAGGTTTACGAGCAATTGAAGAACATCATCGTAACCCGCTTTACCGATCTGCTCGGAGAGAGTAAGATCCCCGTGCTGGATCTGGCGGCAAATTACAATGAGTTTTCAGAGTTTATCACCAAGAAAATTGCTTTTGAGTTTGATGAGTACGGACTGGAGGTGACCAAGTTCCTGATCGAAAACATTTCGCTCCCGCCGGCAGTAGAGGAGGCCATTGACAAGCGTTCGAGTATGGGTGCTGTTGGAAACCTTGACAATTACATGAAATACCAGACTGCCAACTCCATTGAGGAAGCTGCTAAGAACCCCGGTGGCAATGCAGGTAACGGGATCGGACTGGGAATGGGATTCGGGATGGCCAATCAGATGATGAATTCTTTCAATCAGCAGCAGAACCAGCAGCAGAACCAGCAGGTGCCTCCGCCGCCTCCGGTACTGAGCTTCTTCGTGGCTGTTAACGGACAGCAGACAGGCCCTTTTACTATTCAGCAACTTCAGCAAATGGCTATGCAGGGTCAGTTTAATGCCGAGAGCATGGTATGGAAACAGGGTATGGCGGCATGGGCCGCTGCCGGACAGGTCCCGGAACTGGCGCAGGTGTTTAACGCTGTACCGCCACCCCCGCCTCCTGCAAAGTAAGACCGCTGAAAACACAATTACTTATCTTACATCTTACCCATGAACGATTTTAACGAGAAACTTGAAGGAACCAACCAGGAACTGAAATGTCATCAGTGCGGGGCCGTGCTGAAATTCAAAGCCGGTACAACCAGCCTGAGTTGTGAATATTGCGGTGCACATAATGAGATAGAAATTAAATCAGATGTGCCTATCGAGGAAATTGATTATGTGGACTTCATCAACAATAAACTGAAAGATGAAGCCAAGCAGGAAGTGTCTACCGTAAAGTGTACATCCTGTGGGGCAACAACAACTATGAAGCCCAACGTAACCAGTGATCAATGCCCGTTTTGCGGCACCAGCCTGGTGCTGAATTCAGGGACCACCAGCTCCCAATTGAAGCCCC
>CALGYY010000254.1 GCA_937934705.1 uncultured Bacteroidota bacterium | reverse complement strand
CCGCGGCCACTGGTGGATGGAAGCGCTGAGGTGGATCAGCCTGATGGTGCATGCCCTGGCCTATCTGCTCTGCTGGCTGTTTTTCTTCAGGCGGAACCACTGGGGTTTACGTATCCTTTTTGGGATTTGCATCCCCCTTTATTTGTTATACATGGCCTTCATCCAGCGGGGAATAGAAGAAAGATATACACTTCCGCTGCTGGCCCCGGTACTGTTAGCAGCAGTGTATGTGGTCAAGGATATTTTTATCGGGAGAATGTATGCTGCGAAACAGAGATCCTCTTCACAGAGTCATAAAGATCTTTGACCTGTATTAAATATACACAAACAACAGATATAGATAGTAAAGAATGATCGGTACTATTCCATCAAAACAAAACCGGCCCAATAGTACCAGGAGTCTTTCAGAGCGCTGGTTTTTTTTCTGACATATTGCTGGGCGGCCTGAAAAGCCGGGCGCAGTTCCTTCCCCCGGATCCATTGTTTATAAAACTCCTGCATCAGCATCTGCGTTTCATGGTCGGGAACTTCCCAAAGCGAGTAGATCATACAGGGGACGCCTGCCATGCGGAAACCACGCTGCAGGCCAAATGCGCCTTCATTGTCTTTCATATCGCCCAGACCCGTTTCACAAGCTGAAAGTACCACCAGACTTGTTGAAGGAAGGTACAGATGCGAAACCTCATAAGCAGTGAGTATTCCGTCTTCCCCGCCATTCCCGGCATCCTGGCCGGCCTAATTGGCGCCTGCCATCACGATGCCCGACCGCAGGAGGGGGTTGGCAGCATGAATGTAAGGCATACTGCCCGATGGGAATTTCGGTTCACAGAGATTGCTGTCAGCCGGAACATAAAAACCGTGCGTGGCCAAATGCATGATTCCCGGAGCCGCCCTGCCGGAAAGCATCTTCAATTCCTTCTCTCCCGCCCGTTTTCCTGTCCACAATTTCAAGGGGTGACTGACGGAATCAATCAGACCGGCGATTCCGTTAACTTCTGTCAAGGTCCCGGGGAGAAAAACCCATTGATGATCCACTCCCTCCTTTGCAGACTCATTACCGCTTTTACTGAGTCCATAATCAAAACCTCCGGCCAGAAGTGTTCCTGAAGGGGCAACCTCATTAAAATAGTAGTTTTTCTTTTCTGTCAGGTTGGCCGTGGAACTCACATAGCGGATATCATAAACATCAGACAGTAACTTTCCCGAAGCGACCGGCAAAGCATCAAATGCAATGCGGTTCAGCAGCCCCACGGGTGAAAGATAAATTCTTTTTACACCTTTCAGTGCAATCTCCATCGGTTTCCAAACCAGGGCATAAAGGCTGTCTCCGCCGGTAGCCGGGGCGTTTTCTTTTCCGCTGATGATGATTCCCCTGGAAGCATAAAGTGTTGTGATTCCATGATAATCCTGCTTAACGCCTTTTGTGTCCAGCAGGGCTGAAAGTTCATCCTGCTTAAACATCCGGATCATCACGGGGGCCTCATCCCCCGGTCGTAATATAAGTGCACAATATAATATTATGCTGGTCGCTTCTCCCCGGGGCATCCACCTGAACCGTATCCATTCAACAGCGGCTTCCTCAGGGGACAGTGCCTGCTGAACATCTTTCCAACTGCGGGTGAAGACCTGACCACCGTTAATTCCCTGATGAAGGGACAGTAGTTGCTTCTGTAAATTACCCGCTTCCCTTTCCAGACTGTCAGTATCCAGCCAGCGCTGACTCAGCGGAAGTGCATACATTTTTGATAAATAATGCGAAACTTCCATATACCGTTCATACACATATTTGCTAATACTGTCACCTTTCTCTAATAGATCCTTTTTAACGCTGACTGAAGTGGACAGCAGAACGCCCTTGTATTGCAGGGCATTGTCGTAGGCCAGGCGCGTTAATGTATCTCCGCCACCAGATGATTCCAGAAAAAAACTCAGATGTTTAGCCAGATCCCCGTACAAAAGATTATTCAGGTAAAGTTCCCTTTCCTTTTCGTTCATATAGAGTCCGCTGTGGATCAGTTTCCCCGACATCAGAGCATTGGTCTCAGTAAAGCAGGCTTCTGCATCAGCTTTTCTTCCTGTTCTGATATAGAGCTTGCCCAGATTGTTCACACAGTCGATATAATCAGGGTGTGATGAACCGTAGATCGCTTTTCGCGCATCTCTGGCTGACTTTAACTCTCTTTCAGCCTCAGCATATCGTCCCATATTGCTGTGCAGTGCCCCCAGACTGGTGAGGGAACGAAGGGTATGGGGATGCATTTCGCCCAGGGTTTGACTGCGGATATCATACGACAGGCTGATCAATGGTTCAGCCAGCGCATTGCTGTCCTGATAATAGTAACACATCCCCAGACTGTATATTGCAAATGCATATTGCTCATGATCTGCACCAAAGACTTCTTTACGGAGTTCCACCAGTTCTTTCAGAAGCGTTTCAGCCTTGCGGAAATCATTAACCGATGAGTACAATTGTGCCAGGTTGCTGAGGGCCACCATATAATCCTGGTGATTCTTGCCGAACAACTCCAGCTTGGTTTGCAGGCTACTGATATACAGCTTTTCCGCCTCTGCGAAATTTCCCATGCTATGATACAGCAAAGCCTGGTTGCTCAGATAGGCTGCTGATTCCTTGTGTTTCGTTCCGAAGTTCTCCAGGATGACAGCCACCGCCTCCCTGATGATGGGCTCCGCTTTATCATACTCCGCTGTAGCCAGGTAAAGCATTGCCAGATTATTCAGGGCTTTTGCGTATAGCGGGTGGTGTTCTCCAAGGCTTTTTTTATACAGCGATATGGATTCAAGGTACATGGGTTCGGCAAGGTCATAGCGTCCGATGGTTTTTGAAGCGACCGCTACATTGGTCAGAAAACCCATATAATAGGAGTGGTCTGTCAGACCCTCCTTCACCATAATTTCACGGGCTTCGTTGAACTGGCGGAGTGCTGCCTGATAATCGCCCTGCACAAAATAAACTTCTCCCAGACTTGAAATCATATTGGCATATTCCGGAAGCTGAGCAGGATCGCTTTTAAAAATCTCCGTAGCCATTCTGTAATAATACACAGCTGAATCGAATGCTCCCAGATCGGTATACAGATAGGCCAGTGCTGCCTGGGTATGTGCAAGGCCAGGATCTTTGCTGCAATCGGATGAAGAATACGCTTTCACTGCTTCCCTGAGCTTGGGGAGAGCTTCATCATACAGACCCTGGGTCAGCGCAATATAGCCCCGCAGGAAAGGACACAGACCTGCATGACATTGCCTCGTGTCGTGGTTCCTGCTCAGTATGGGACAGGCCGTATCAAGCAATGCCAGTGACTCATCAAGGCGGCCCCATACCTGGTAAAGATCTGCCCTTTCGTAAAGTAAGAGTCCGTATGAGAGGGAGGCTTCATCTCCAAGACCTTTGTGACATTTCTCTGCCAGGCGGTAATAGCTTTCTGCAAGCCCGAATTCACTGATCTCAAGGCACAGCTTTGCTGCCTTTTTGCATAAGGGAGCCAGCTCAAGAGTATCGGTGCTGACTCTTCCGGGGGTCATTCGGGATATTTCCGATGTATATACTTCAAGAGCCTCATGGTACATTTTCAGCCGGATCAGGCTGTCTGCTTTATCATGGGCGGTTTGAGCACGGGTCAGGAAGGGGACTTGCGTCAGTGCAAGCAGGGTAAAAAACAGTATCCTATTCATAGGGGCATTTTCAGGGAGCACAAAGTTAAGACAGATCTGCCCTGTTTTCAAAGGTTTTCTTAATATTGTGTCAGGGATGAACCCGGAGGAAGAATGAACCGGATACTGCAGATAAAAATTTCGATACTTGTTTTCTTCACACTGACATTGTTCCAGGGCCTGGCGCTGTCAGGACAAACGGGGGTTTTCAGCATCGACAGCATGCTCCGTTTGCCGGACACAACGGTGCTGGTTGCGGCCCACCGCGGGGATTGGCGGAATCATCCGGAGAACAGCCTGAGCGCCATACAATCATGCATCGACCGTGGAATTGATATCGTGGAAATTGATGTCCGTAAAACGAAGGACGGGCACTTTGTCCTGATGCATGATGCCACGATTCAGAGAACAACCAACGGACGGGGCAGGGTTAAGGACATGAGTCTGCAAACGCTGCAAAATTATTTTCTGAAGGGCCCTGACGGGAAGACCGGTAATGAAAGGATTCCCTCTCTTGAAGAAGCCATCAGTCTGGCCCGGGGGAAGATCATCCTGAACCTTGATAAGAGCGCCATAGCCATGGAGGAGTTGATTGGCCTGACGGATTCATTAGGGGCGCAGCAATGTGTGATACTTAAGGGAAGTTTCAAAGCCGGCTACTTCAAAGAAAAGAACAGCAGATATGCTGCGGGGCCATTATTCATGCCTATTCTGAAAGATCAGACTGCAGGGGCACTCGACACCTTCCTGATGAATTCCGGAGCACGTGTGGTTGAACTGATCCTGGACCATGACAGATCTGACCTGTGCAAACCGGAAGGAATTGAAGTATTCAAAAGAAACCGATGCAGGATATGGTACAATGCACTTTACAAAAGCATTGCCTGTGGTTATGGCGAAAACCGAAACGCTCTGATGACCTGGGATTTCATGCTGGACCGAAACGCCTTCATCATTCAGACCGATTATCCCTTTGAACTGATGCAGTACCTCATCAATAAAGGAATCAGGCAGGCGCCGCAAGGATGGAGAGAAGTGAGTCTCACCGGACTGCCATCCCTGATCATTGATACAGCGGCCATGCACAACGCGGCTCACGAGCAGGGAACTGCCCGGGCCGGAGAAGGGGTCTATCATACCATTAAAAGCGGTGACACTCTTTATGGGCTGGCTTTGCACTACAAGACCACAATTAAGGCCATCTGCGCCCTGAATGCGAATCTTACGGAAAAAACGGTTTTACAGATCGGACGGAAGATCAGGGTCAGGTAATCAATACCTGCTGCGAAGTCCAAGGTGTGTATAAACGGCCCTCTCCATGCCGTCGGCAGGGCGGTTAACAATGCCCAGGTCTCTGACATAGACCGCACTGCTTCCGCCCTGGTCGCAGGCCATTGCATGATAAACACCCAATGGCAGCAGGACCTCCGCACATTCTTTCATGGTGAGTCCGACACTGTGATCGGGGTTTCTTCCGTCAACAATCATGAGAAAGAGTTGCAGACCCGTGCTGTCACATCCGATAATCGTTCTGGGATAAGGGTTCCCTTTGGTGCGATCGCGGGCATCAATGGCTTCCTTCCCCTCGAGATCGGAAGAGCGTCGTGTAGGGAAAGAGTGTAGATCTCGGTGGTC
>CALGYY010000253.1 GCA_937934705.1 uncultured Bacteroidota bacterium | reverse complement strand
GTTTGAGGACTTGTGAATGATGAAGTAGTATTTGTCCAAATTCCAGCGTCTAAATCAGTAATATTAACTCCTGTCTGGTAGCTTAAAAGTAAATCTTGCGGACTTAAATTGTTTTCTCTTCTCCACTGCTCTCCAGTCCACGTAACATCAACATAATTGATTACATATCCAGTTGTATTTATTAATCTGAAACCTAAATAACCTCCTCCAACACCAGCAGGCCCAATAAATGCATTTGAAACTGCATAACCTAAAGATCGTTCAGTTATCGGATTAGCGCCCGCTACTCCAAAAGAATATAATCCACCAGTAGTAGTCGTGCCAGTATTTATACCTATAGCATTTATGCTAGCTGTTGCTGTAGATCTTGCATACCACCCAGTCAAAGTTATATTATTGGCCCATGTCCCACCAGCAGCACTAGGTAATGTATTGAAATCTTGAGAATAAGAGTTTGTGGATGCCATAGAACTCCAACCATTCGGTCCAGTCCAGCTATAACTAGCCATACCATCGGGTTGACCGAAAAGGTTAATAGTGCCACCCTGGCATACCGGGGAATTACTGGTGGCAGAAGCCACCGGAAGGGCATTGACGGTAACCGTAACAGACTGGCTGCAACCAAGGTTGTTGATAAAGGTAATCAGGCTGGTTCCGGCAGATACACCTGTTACCAGACCGGTTGCTGAAACTGTGGCAACAGCAGTGTTTGATGAAGTCCATGGGGTTGATGTAGCCGGTGTACCCGAACCGGTCAACTGGGTTGTTGAGCCGGAACAGACTTCCAGGGAGCCGGTAATATTGGGCAGGTCATTGACTGTAATGTTGAATGTACAGGGTTCACTGCACGTGGTAGCTGTATTAAGTTGCAGATTGTCGATGCGGTTGTTTACTTCACCATGACCAACGCCGGTCGATGCCCCGTTAAGGGTATACCTGAGGTAAACATTGGGCTGGCCGTTCAGTAAATCAGGGACAGCAATGGTATATACATTTCCTCCATTTGCACCCGAAGGATTTATAACCGGCCCAAAATTGGTAAAAACCACTCCATCAGTACTGTATGACCATTGATTATTGTCGAAGCCATCATCAGAAGATTTTCGTGACCAGTAGCTGATAACCAGATCTGCCAATCCTGACATGCTCAATTCAACCTGAATATAATGACCATTCATAGAAGGGGAATCACCTCTTATCAAACTTAATGATGCACCAGCAGGATCCCCAAACAATGCATTCTGAACATTCCCGTTAAAACCATTGGTAAAATTGATATTTCCCCATATCCAGTTACCAGTTGTAATGCTGCCTGAACCTGAGGTAGGAGCAATGGGTGCATTCCAGGGAGAGCCGTCTGCACCTGAATTAAAATTCCAGTAAGCCCGGTTTGTGGTACTCAATGAGTAGGTAATCGTATGTGTGCCAACTCCGGCAACAGTAGGGTCAAAGAAATAATTGGTTCCTACCTGATATACTCCGTTACCTGAATAAATACCACCAGAAGGAGAACCACCGGTAAGGGGTATATCAGCAGAATTGATACATGTTGAGGAATTGCCAGGACATGTTACAGTAAGAGGAGTTAATACAGTGACTGTTACATTTGAAGACGCTGTAAAGCCATTTACATCGGTTACGGTAACTGAATATGTGAAAGGTCCAACTACGGCAGTTGGAGGCGAGATTGACTGAGTTACTGCCCCGGTATTCCATAAATAGGTGAACGGTGCATCACCAGATGGATTGGCTGTCAATATAACTGGCTCATTCTGGCAAACAGTCAATGACGGATTAGCTGTAATAGTTACTGTTGGTGGGGCTGCCGTAATTCCTGTGAAGTCGGAAAAGCTGGTCACACCTGAAGCTGTGATGGTATTTGCACCAACTGCACCAAACTTCTGCCATGGAAGCGCTCCGTTCCATTTACCGGTTATCATATTACCAACTGCGCCGGTAATATCTGCAGGGACAAAAGTTCCGGTAACAGTAGCGCTGAATGAACTGATCCCTGAACTGGTCACCGCCCAGTAACGGGTAAGAAAATCGGAAGTGCTCCCATTATTCGGGTGTTTGGCGTCATTAACACGTACTGCTGCATAAGCTCCTCCCACATAGGTACCGGAAGCAAAATTCAGCGTTAGCGGTGAATATTCTGCTGTGCCTGTAGCATCTCCAACCGGAAAAATATATGAGCCGTTCGTAGAAAATAATTTCCGCAGCTGCCCTGCGCCCTCTGCTACAACCATGTTATTGGTGTTCAATGTTCCGGCTACTGCAGGAGATGAAGCACCAAGCGTCAGGTTATGGTCCCCAAGTATCAATCTTCCGTTTGTAAGTGTCAATGAGCCATTTACAGGCAATGAATTATCCAAAGTTACACCACCCGGATTATTGATCGTCAGGTTATTCATGGCGGCAATATTAGTCCCTGCGCCAGGGAAAGTCTGCGCCGCAGTTCCTGCCAGCACGATGGTGCCATTATTCTGAATGGTCCCTCCTCCAGTCCATGAACCGGTTACGGTTAATATTACACCGGCATCTACGATCAGGGTGGCACCTGAATTCAATACGATATCACCTAGTGTCTGATTGGTGCTTATTTGTAATGTTGCGCCTGAATATAATGTTGTCGGGCCATTGTATGTTGCAGAATTGACAGGACCCTGATATATAACATGAACATTTTGCCCCGGAGCAATTTCATTGGCAATGCTAACTCCAGGCGTTCCAACCGAGCTCATCAACGGACCATTAAAGATAATTCTCATTCCATTGACACCCCTCAGGTTTAGTGTATTCCCACTATTATTAACAACAGTGTTATTGAATGCAAGATAACCATCATTCACCCTGATTTGCATCCAGGTGTTAATGTCCTCAATGTTGATATTTACATTAAATTCATGCGTAGTTAAAGAGGAATTACTTTCAATGGTAGCATCTATTCCGCCTCGATTATAAAAATATAGATTACGATTATTATCACTATTGATGATTCTGCTTCCGGTTCCTGGATTGAAGATCATTTGATTTACCGTATAGTCAGTACCGGCATTCAAATTCATATTTTGCTGAATACCATTATTAAAAATCAAAATGTTTGCATTTGCCCCGCAGTCGGGTCTCCATTCAGTTCGGGTGTCAGTATCATTCCACCAATGGTCTGAAGGATCAGCAGTCCCGCAACCAATACCATATTGCCAATCTCCCGTTGTGGATTCGCTTCTCCAGTAAAGAACATCCTGCCCTTTCACCTCACTCACCACTGCCCCCCACGCCCAAAGCAGCAAAAGCGCCCCTGTAAGGAGGCGCCGCAAACTTTTGTACGCAGGCCGGTTAATGGTCAAACTATACACAATCCGCTTTAAAACAACAAATGTTAATAACAGGGAAAAGCCCTGTGTAGTTCAGTATTTTCAGCGAAAACCAGCCTTTTATGTAAAATTTTTTTCCAGGTAGCGGGTCAGTCGGGGGAAGTCAAGCGGTTATTGCATCACAAAAATACTTCTTAAGATCGCTCAAGTTATTAAAGAACAATGAATTTAACAACAAATTAACTTGCAAAATATGCCAGGATCCGGAATGTTTATGATA
>CALGYY010000252.1 GCA_937934705.1 uncultured Bacteroidota bacterium | reverse complement strand
AAGTGAGGGTTTTTGACAGTCTGTATATCAAGGCCGGACGTCAGGAACTGGTGTATGATAACCAACGGCTTTTCTCTAACAACAACTGGTCGCAGAAGGCCGTGACGCATGATGCCTTAAGCATGCGTTTTCAGAGAGCCGGATGGCACTGGGACGGGGCAATAGCCTTCAACCAGTCCAGGGATACAACCTTCAGCACTGACTACGCAAGTTCGATCGGGAATTACAAAGCATTGTATATGAGTATTCTGAGCAGAAAAATGGGGTCTTTCAGGATTTCAGCATTATCGGCAGGAGATTCATGGCAAAAGAAAGGTACGCTGAATACGCAGTACCTGCGACTCACCCACGGACTGATGTTGCAATACACCGGAAAGGTTTTTCAAAGTGCCCTCAGAGGTTTTTATCAGTCGGGGCGTTCAGAATCAGGAATGCCTGTTGATGCATACTACGCATCACTGGATATTACAGCTAGCCCGGACAAACACTGGCAGCTTGGTGCTGGTGCAGAATATCAGTCGGGACAGGATTCCTCGGTTCAGGGAGCTTCTCTGGTCCGCTATTTCACCTGTTTGTACGGTTCGGGGCACAGCTTCAACGGTTCTCTGGACTATTTCACTAAAGCCTCCGACACTAAGAATACGGGGCTGTTCGACGCCTTCCTCAACCTGCGTTACAAGGGACCCGAAACCCTTTCGCTTTCGCTTACTCTTCACTCCTTTTTAAATACCGGAAAATATCCTGACCGCAACAGCGGTGGTCTGATGCCTAATTTTCTGGCACTGGAAGCCGATTGCAGCCTGCATTGGCTCGCACGAAAGGACATGGAACTTCAGGCGGGCTATTCGTTTCTCCAAGGGAGCCAGACACTCGCAACACTGGCTGGCGGGAACCAGGCACATACCGCTCACTGGACCTATGTCATGCTTACCTATAGGCCGGTATTTCTGGAATGGACACCATCCCGGTAGACCGCAACGGACTGTTGATAATGATCTTTCCCGCCTGCTCAGGAATTTCTCTTTCAACGGATTAAAGCAGCTTCCGCGCTGTTCTTAATTTTTAGAAAAAATGCCTTGACTGTCCCAAGTATTTGTTATTTTTGTCGCTGCAAACTTAAAACAGCTAGGAAATGACATCAAAACTTTTTACACCCCGTTTTCTGACAGTAGCAGGTATTATTATCATGGCAGCGGCCATGAGATTGATCCCCCACTGGCCCAACTTCACACCTATTGCAGCCATGGCACTCTTTGGCGGGGTATATCTGAGCAAAAGGTACCTGGCTTTTGTCATTCCCCTGTCAGCCATGCTGGTCAGCGACCTGATCCTGGGCTTTCACACTACAATGATCGCAGTATATGTTGCCTTTTCTATCACGGTCGGTATCGGAATACTCGTTTCCCGCAAACCCCGTTTCTTCAACATTGCAGGCGCAGCCTTCGGTTCAACTGTTTTGTTTTTCCTCATCACCAATTTTGCATCATGGGTCGGAAGCCCGATGTATCCCCAGACTTTTGCCGGATTAATGGAATCCTATGCTGCAGGACTGATGTTCCTCAACGACGGCAACGGCATTTCGTTTTTCATCAACAGTCTCCTCGGTGACTTATTCTATACACTTGTTTTCTTCGGCGTTTTCTATCTCGCACGCCTGAAATTTCCTGTTCTCGCCACACGTTAATAATACTTTAACACATAAAGCCATGAAGTCCTGAGCAATCAGGACTTTTTTTTTTGAAAATTATCCCTACTTTTACCAGCATCAAAACCGGGTGAGAAAACATATGATGGACAGTCAGAATGAAGTGTTGGGAAAAGTCCTGACCCGACTGAATGAAAGAGTCAAGGAACTGGATTGCATTTACAGGGTGGAGGAGGCCTTGCGCGACAAGGACCGCGATGTGGATGAAGTTCTCACCGAACTTCTGGAACTGATCCCTCCGGGATGGCAGCATCCCACCATTTGCGAGGTCCGGATCGTGCTTGAGGATAAGGTCTTCCAACGGACTGATTTTAAAGAAACAGAGTGGAGTCAGCGCGCAGATATTGTGATCGACAACCATGTGGCCGGATGCATTGAAGTGTTTTACACCCAGCTGATTCGGATGATCAACGACAGCCAGTTCTTACCGGAGGAATTCAAATTGCTGAATACCATCTGCGAAAGAGTCAGCCATTATATATTCTCCAAACGATTAAGGAATACGCTGGCCTACATTAAAACACAGTCGGCTGAACCTTTAGAAGATGAAGTGCTCAGGGACATGCTGCCCATGGGCTCCGATGAGCATTGGCGCTGGAGGTTGAAGTTTGCCCAGCTCCTGGCCGACCGCCTCGATTTCAAACGCTTCTCGGTGAAGGCCGTCTATGTAATCGGCAGCACCAAGAATGCGGAGGCCGGACCCGCGAGCGATATTGATCTGATCATGCATTTTAACGGTGATGTGCAGCAGAGAAGAGAACTGACAGCCTGGGTGGAAGGCTGGGGGATGGCCCTTTCAGAGATCAACTATTTCAGAACAGGCTACCAAAGCAGCAACATGATTGACCTTCATCTGATCACAGATGAGGATATCAGGAACAAAAACAGTTATGCTGTCATGATCGGCTCAGTGAACAACAGCGCCAGAATGCTCAAAGGTGAGTAGATGCTTCACCCTGATCAACTTCACTGAAATTTGGTTTCGGAATCACAGGATGTAAGGGATGACAGCCTTTCGTTCAGCGGGATATTCTGTAAAATTCTCCTTGTACCACTTATGATGCGAAAGAGCCCTTGGAAGCAGGTTTACCGCAGTCCACAGTCCGAAGGAAAGTGATGGCAGGCACCAGGCCATGAGGGCAAATCCGGTCCATTCCACCATCTCACCGAAGTAATTCGGACAGGAAATGTAACGATACATGAATCCGTAAGGGATCTTGTAGCCTGTTTCACCCGGTTTACGCAAGCCGATCAGAATGGTGTCAGACCTCCAGTTAATATAAAGTCCTGCCGCAAAAAGGATGATACCACCGATGAAACGCGGATCATAGAACCAGGTGCTATCATAAACAGGAGACATGAACCCGAAATAATATCCGTTGACAAAGCCGTTCATTCCGTTAAAGAACAATGCGAAAACAACTATAGCCAGGGGCATTTTCTTTTTCGGGGTTTTTAGCCTCCAGGGGAAAACAAGGTCGCGGTTCACATAATGGAATACCCAGAGGGCAAAGAAAACCCATGTTACCGGTGATTTCATGCCCGGACCCAGCACAAAAAGGAGGGGGAATACCAGGAATGCCGGTAGTTCCATCAGAAACCAGCCGAGCTTGTTGTTCAGTTGCGGTCCCCATTTCCTGCTTGTGTATCTTCCATAGGGAGCACGAAAGGTGAGGATCAGGGGCAGTATGACCAGTCCAAGGGCGATCCAGACCAGAACAATCAGGTCAAAGTTTTCTGCGATCATATAAAAAATGTCATTTGCGTTTCAGATAATTGTGCTCAGAGAACCAGGCATAAATATCACTGATTGTTTCCTCCAGCGGTCGCGGCTGAAATCCCAGTTCCCTGCGGGCTTTCTCATTGCTGATATTGCGGTGGGCATTGGCCAGAACATTCAGAGATTCAAGGGTATATAAAGCATGCTTCCCTGAGATAGCCGCTGCGAGCTGTATAAAAGGCAATCCGATAAGCGCCAGCCATTTCGGGCTTGTAAAAGCCGGTGGCTTCGTTCCTGTAATCTGACTGACCAGGTCTGCCAGTTCACGAATTGTTTTCCATGTTCCGGAAATCAGGTAGTTTTCTCCTGTCCTCCCTTTTTCAATGGCCAGAACGGCAGCATGGGCCACATCACGCACATCCACAAAATCATATCCCCCTTTGACCAGTGCCGGAAGCGTAAGGTCATGCAGTTTCACGAAAACCTGTCCCATCAGGGAGGGTTTGAAATCCTTTGGCCCGATGACCGAAGTCGGATTCAGGATCACAGCATCCAGTCCTTCTTTCACAAAAGTTCTCACGATATCTTCACCGCAGGCCTTCGAGTAATCATATCTGAAAGCTTTTTCTCCCACTCGGGCCCTGTTCTCATCCAGAACACCCTCAAAAGGCCTGGCATTAAAGGCGTGTATCGAGCTGAAGTGGATCAGCCTTCTGACCTTGTGCTGAACACAAGCCTGGCATACATGCCTGGTTCCTTCTGTATTGATTCTGAATACGCGTCCGTCAGGATCACCTGTGATAGAGATGTGCGCAGCCAGGTGTATCACGATCTCGCTGCCCCTGACCAGTTCATCCACACTGGCAGCATCCAGGAGATCACCCTTGATCTTTTCGAGCTTGAAACCCTGAAGTGCTCTTTCATCGCGATAAGTGAGGACCTTTAGTTCGTGACCTGAAGCAATCAGTTCACTGATGAGATTGGCGCCCACATGTCCGCTAGCGCCGGTAAGAGAAATTTTCAAAACTGGAGGATTTAGGCTGCGAAGATAATGAATCATCATTATGCAGCAACTTATTTTTAAAGCTGACCATTGCTTAAAAACGGGAGGTATTTTAGCAGAAAAGGAGAACAGTTACCTTTGCTCCAGCCAATTGTTGAAATGGAAATCACGGATTTATGAAAACGATCATGTATATTCTGCTACCGCTCTTCATCTGCACGGTTTCGGCCGTTCAGGCGTCGGCGCAAAAAATGCTTAAAAAATGCCCTTCAGATATGAGTGAGAAATTTGAACTGATATACAGTGACGGATCAGGCAACAGCTTTCACCTGAAAGAGGGTGTTCTGACTTATGATCCTGTAACTCCCGCTGAAAGTTCCAGCGGAACATATAGTGGCGGGGAGACCTGGACAAGCATTGTGGCCCCTGAGAAATTCAGCACCCTGTCTTTAAAACTGAATGAGGCCATCGGAAAAAAGTCCATTCACCTGAAAACACGAACGATGGGATCCGGATTGCTGATCCTGACCTCAGCGGCAGGAAAGTCCTCAAAATGGATACTGGACGGAGGAGATCCCCTGATTGCAGAAATCGAGGCTCTTTTTCGCTCCTTCAAGCCATAAGATCAGAGATATTCAATCAGACTGCAGCAGATCTTGCGGGCTGCATCTCCATTCCCGTAAGGCAAGGGGAAATCACTGATAAAACGTGACTTCAACATTTCATAATGGTTCCGGATGGAAGCTTCTGAAACCCCGGCTACTTCAAGCATACCATGATCGGCCAGTTCAGTCCACTCGGTCTCGTTGCGCAAAACCAGGCACTTCTTCCGGTGAAAACATGCTTCTTTCTGTACCCCGCCGGAATCGGTAAAAATCATCAGGGCATGTCGTTCCATCTGCATCATTTCAAAATAGGAGAGGGGATCACAACTTACAATGCTGTCGCCGGTATTGATTTCCCATGCCTGTATCAGTTTCCTCGTTCTTGGGTGCACTGGAAACAAAACCGTGAATTGTTCTTCCTTTGCTATGGAATCAAGTGTTTCCAGAATTTCTGCCAGGGTTCCCGGGTCTTCCGTATTTTCAGCACGATGCAGGGTAAGCAATACGAATTCACGGTCCCGCATGTCCTTTAGCATGGTAGAAAGATCAGCAGATTGATGATCTTTGAAATAAAGAGCATTGTCGTACATCACATCACCGCTCTGCAGAACCAGTGGATGATCAGCATCGGCAGGCGGCCTTTGAGCAGGCGCGAAACCTTCCTTTTTCAGATTATGCAGCGCTGTCTCAGTGGGTGCAAACAAAAAAGTGGCGCAATGATCCGCCACGATGCGGTTGATTTCTTCTGGCATGGCCTTATTGTACGACCTTAAACCTGCTTCAACGTGGGCCAGAGGAAGGTGAAGCTTGGTAGCAGCAATGGCCGCTGCCAGGGTGGAGTTTGTATCTCCGTATACCAGCACTAGATCAGGTTTCTCATCAAGTATCGCCTGTTCGATGCCCTGTATCATGAGTCCGCTTTGTTCGCCCTGCAGATCCGACTTAATATTCAAACGGATGTGAGGTTCCGGGATACCCAGCTCGTGAAAGAAAATATCAGACATATTGGTATCATAATGCTGACCGGTATGCAATATGATTTCCTGCAGGCGATCTCCAAATTCAGTCCTGATCATTCTTGAAAGGGCCGAGGCCTTGATAAACTGGGGTCTTGCCCCGATCACTGTAAGTATTCTGATCATCTTTCAGTTTTTATGAACGGTTGCGGTAAAGGCCGGAATCAACACAATTCAGTGTCTGCTCAGGTGGATCGGGAATGCCGAGAAATTCACCGATCTGCATGACAGTATTCCGGGGGTTCAGTATCAATCCGCGGTGTTGCACATAAAGCACATGGCAGTAAGGCAATTGCCCGAGGTGCTGTCGGAATCTGATGAGGTCATTCTCAAAAACTTTCATGATGGCCTCGTAGTGTGCATCCCTGACTTTGTTCAGCATACGGTACTGTGATGCCATGATCTCTTCCAAATCCCTTTCGATAAAAATGATACGGTAAGCCAGTTCAGGATCAAGGCATGAAAGCAGAGGTGCAACTATTTTAATCGCCTTTCCCCGGCATTCAGGCAGGAAACTGTTATCCCTGCAAAGGGCTTTCACGGGGCTGTACTCATAATATCCCCTGGGATTATGATCATCGGCCTGCCTTTTCTCATCCGTCACCATTTCAAAGCCAAGGGATCCGATAATCTGCATCAGGAGCGAGGTTCCGGCCCTGGGCAAACCAGATGCGACAATAATCTCATTCTCCATGATGCTCATCCGTCTCATGATTCTTTTCGGCGGGACGGATCAAACGTGTTTTTTCCTCCTCCCGTATAGCTGAATGTTCTTTTATTTTCCGCCAGCGGACAATACCCTGGTATCCCAATGCCAGTAAGCCCAGTGAGCCCCTGGGATCTTCATCCTGCAAGGTCTTTTGGTTTTCGGTTTTTTCCTCTGTCATTGAAAGAAATGATTGACTGACAAAGGTAAGACCTTTAGGGCAAACGGCATTATTATTTCAGTCCCAGGAGAAAATCCATGGTATCAACACCATCTGCATAATCACTTAAAGCAGGTAACTGCGCCTTACCGGGAGAGATGAAATCGTGCGACAGACCACCGCGGTGAATCACGCACTGGATCTGATTACGCATCTCTTCCGTTTTCTTTAGCGCTTCTTCGGGGCAGGAATAATACTGGTAATGAAGCACGCTGATCGGTGAATCAGGATCAGGATTTTCGCAGACATGGATCAGCCCGTTCTCAAGCCAGGGATTCCCGCCCAGAAGTTTCAGTGTATGCTGATATCTGAAGTTCGACTGATAGCGGTGATGATCTGCATAATGTGCATAACGGGCGCTGCTCTCCATTAATGATGAAAACTCATAGTGACGGGGAAGCAGCAACATGGATACGCTTCTGCATCCCAGTCCGAAATAAAGCAATATATCGTCCCAAAGTTCTGAAAGCTCATCAATGCTTTCATTTCCGTCCAAAAGAGCCAGACTGTTGCGATGCCCCCTGATGATATTCGGGTACTGGCTGAAATAAGTGCGGAAAATATGCTCAGAATCGCTGCTCCCCGTCGCGATCAGGGCGTCAAATCCATGCAGATGACCATCAATAAAGCGGATATCTGTCGGGTTTGCCGGTAAAAAACTAAGCAATTCTTCATGCAACCAGGGGAGGAGCAGGGAATCTTTCCCCGAACACCTGATCTTCATTGAACAACCGCACATCAGGCCGCAGAGATAGTCATGAAATCCGGCCAGGGGAATATTTCCCGGCATAATGATACCGAGTACCGGTGAATTCCTGCGTTCCGGGAGTCTGCTTCTGTAGGGTCCCAACCATTGCTCCAGATGTTCTCTCTTTAGGTCACGGGCGATCACACCCAGGCGGTGCCGGATGTTTCCTTCGGTGAACCACGGGTTCACCAGGCCAGCCTTGCGGAGCAGATCGCTGAATTTATCCTGACGCGGGTGCGCATTGCTGAGAAAGAGTCCCAGATCGGCGGATAATTCAGTAAGTGCACTAATGAGGGGTTCAGGATCCATCGGAAAGACTATTTTTGTAAACCGGGAGTAAAAATAAAGATTATTGACTCCCGTTATCAGGTGTATGGACAATCATTCTCCACAGCTATCATCAAAAATACCGGCAAGCCTGCTGCTGTTGTTGGCCCTGGTGATGGCCGCACCCTGGCTGTCTGCACAGAACAAGGAGTTCAGACTGGCGGAGGATTCCCTGAAATCTTTGCTCTACAATGTACACCGCGGAGAGAATGACCAGGTAAAATATGAAAGTAATCAGAAACTCCTGAAGTATTTTGCTTCCGTGCTGGAAGACGAGCGTTCATTTAAATACCCCTTCGACTCTTTGACTCACATGGCACGACTGACATCGCCAGACGAGAGTTTTCGCATCCTGAACTGGAATCTTCCGCTGGAGAACGGAACCCACGAGTATTTCGGATTTATTCAGGTGAGGGGCAACAAGGATTTCCCGTATCGTGTGTACAGCCTGAGTGACCATTCACATGAGATTGAATCACCGGAATTCATGGTGCTTCCGCACGATCGCTGGTACGGGGCGCTGTATTACAAGGTTATCCACAGCCGCATCAAGGACAAGGACTATTACACCCTGCTGGCGTGGGACGGCAACAACCTGCTTTCGACCAAAAAGCTGATCGACGTCCTGAGTTTCAAATCCAATGGCAAACCGCAGTTTGGTGCCAGCATATTCAGAAAATACAAGGACAAAGACAAGAATGTCCGGATCATATTTGAGTATTCTGCCCGCACCACCATGGTTCTGAGATACGAAAGCCAGTACCTGCATGTGATCACCCAGAGTAAAGACAAAAAGAACCGTAAAGTGAAAACCAGACTGGAGACCATGATCCTTTTCGACAACCTGGTTCCCATGGACCACAGGCTGAGTGATAACCACCCCGATCTGACCGGGCAGTATCAGTTCTATGTACCCGAAACTAACGTTCTGAATGGCTTCATCCTGAAGGAAGGTCGCTGGTATTTCACCAAAGATGTTGATGCGCGGAACCCTCCGCCTCCGAAGAAGAAGAAAAGACCCGCTCCGCCAAAGAGCGGGAATCAATGATTTTTTTCAGTGCATCGGCTACATCAAAAAAATTCTTTTCTTTGTTACAGGAATCTGCAAAATTCCTGTACACTTAATAATTTAAAAATCAATCTAATATGAAAAAGGTTCATAATTTTAGCGCAGGTCCTTCCATTCTGCCGCGGGTAGCCATCGAAAACACTGCTAAGGCTGTTCTTGAATTGAATGAAATTGGCATGTCAATTCTTGAGATTTCTCACCGCAGCAAGGATTTCGAAGCGGTTTTGAATGAGGCTGTCGCTCTTTTTAAGGAATTGCTCGGTATTCCCGAGGGCTATCATGTATTGTTCCTGGGCGGAGGTGCCAGCATGCAGTTTTGCATGGTCCCCTACAACCTTCTCGGTAAAAAGGCTGCATACATGGAAACCGGTGTCTGGGCAAAGAAAGCCATCAAGGAAGCCAAACTTTTTGGAGAAGTTGATGTCATCGCTTCATCGGCTGACCGGAATTTCTGTTATTATCCGAAGAATTATACGATTCCTGCGGATGCTGATTATCTTCACATCACCACCAACAACACCATTTACGGAACGGAAATCAGGGAAGACATCAGCAGTCCGATCCCCCTGGTGGCCGATATGTCGTCCGACATTTTCAGCCGTCCGGTTGACGTCAGCAAGTATGCACTGATCTATGGCGGAGCACAGAAGAACCTGGGACCTGCCGGTGCGACTTTCGTGATCGTTAAGGAAGATATTTTGGGGAAGATCGACCGTAAGATCCCCACCATGCTCGATTACCGTACCCATATCGCAGAGGGCAGCATGTTTAATACCCCTCCCGTGCTTCCCATTTATACCATTATGGAAACCCTGCGCTGGATCAAAGGTTTGGGCGGTGTAAAAGCCATTGAGGCGATGAACATTAAAAAAGCACAACTGCTCTACGATGCTATGGACAACAGCAAGATCTTCGTGGGTACGGTTGACAAGGATTCCCGTTCGCTGATGAACATCTGCTTTGTGATGAGAGAGGGATACCAGAATCTGGAAGAAGAGTTCATGAACTTCGCCAAGAAGGCGGGCATGAGCGGAATCAAAGGTCACCGTTCAGTCGGTGGTTTCAGGGCATCAACCTATAATGCACTTCCAATCGAGAGCGTACAGGCTTTGGTTGACTGCATGCAGGAGTTTGAAAAGAGCAAGGTGTAAGCAACTTATTGCAGAAAGAAGAGGCTGTCTCAAAATCGAGACGGCCTCTTTTTTTTATTCAGGAATGATAC
>CALGYY010000251.1 GCA_937934705.1 uncultured Bacteroidota bacterium | reverse complement strand
TTCAGGAGTGAATTCCAGACCACTGAATAATGATCTGAACAAAAAGAAAAAGGTTACTCCCGAACCCCTGATAAGCAAAAGATCATCAGAAACCCGTATCCTCATTGCCCTTGCGAAGAAGAAGAGAAATTCGCATTCACAGGTATAAAAGCGATCATTCGAAGAAATTTTTTACATTTGCCGAAAGAAACCACGCCTGTATGCTGAAGTACCTGATCACCCCCCTATTCTTGTTATGCGCAGTATTCAGTGCCAGTTCGCAGGATTACGATGCGGCTGATACCACCTTCTGGGAATTTGGCCTGATCGCATCACCCGATTATAACATCCCAATGCTCAGCGGTAGCCATGACGGGATCAGTGCGGATGAAATTTCCGGGGGCGCACAGTCCAGGATCGGTTACAGTTTCGGCGTCAATTTTACCCGGCAGGTGAGTAAACGGCTCTACATTCAGAGTGGTCTGACATACCAGAATAAATCATACAGGACCAGGTCCTTGCAAGACACAGTACTTGATCTGTACGATCAGTATCTCGCGTCTTATGAATACTACAGGATTGTTCGCTATCACAGCATCAGTATACCGGTGATCCTAAGGGTCAGAATGTTTAATGCAGGCAAAACCAGTTTCAATTTCGGAATCGGAGCAGCGCCTGAATTTCTGCTGAACCGTAATACCATCGATGTTTTCAGCGATCATAAGGAAAGGGATGCAGGAAACGCAGAACGTTTTTACGATGTAAAGGCACTGGTGAACCTGAATATCCACATTCCCATGTCGGATCACTGGACCTTTTCTCTGGAACCTTATGCCTCTTACTCCATATTGGGATTGAATGATAAAACCTGGAACGGCATCAAACGGAATTATCTTACTGCCGGATTGGGCCTGCAATTCAGTTACAGTATAACGGATCAGGCTTTGTACGACTACTATTACCTGCACATCTACAAGAAACCGCCAAGATCAACCTTCTGATCCGCAGCGGATAAAAATTCCGGCATCCTTTGATGCCCGCATCTGATGAATTCCAAAGTCAACATTAAAAACCGCAGGGCTTCATTTGAATACTTCCTGCTGGAAGATTTCACGGCCGGAATTCAGCTTACCGGTACCGAGATTAAATCAGTGCGTGAGGGAAAGGCCAGTATTGCAGATGCTTTCTGCACCTTCAGAAATGACGAACTTTTCGTGATTAATATGCACATTGCCGAATACACTTACGGCACATATTCAAATCACGATCCTAAGCGCGACCGGAAACTGCTGCTGAACCGCAGGGAATTAAAAAAACTGCTCACCAAGACCAAAGAGAAAGGCCTGACCATCATCCCTACCCTGCTATTCATCAATGATCGCGGCCTGGCCAAGCTGAACATTTCACTGGCCCGTGGTAAACACTCTTACGACAAAAGAGAATCGATCAAGCAGAAAGACATCAAAAGGGATACGGAGAAGAATCTGCGGGGGATGCAGTAGTCGAAAGTCCCTAAAGTCGAAAGTCTGAAAGTCCTTAAAGTCGAAGGTCCATAAAGTCTGAAAGTCGAATAGATATTTTACTCAGGCATGAAAAGTAATAGCCAGAATATGGTGTTTCGGTGGCATCAAATTTCAGTGACTTTTCAACAATAAGGGACCCAGCAATTAATACGGAGGCTTGTTTTGACCGAGTGTTTTGATCAGGGCAGATATCTTTCTTGAAATCTCATATACGAGTTCCATGGATTTTGAGAAAAGCTCGTCATTAATTTTACCCAACTCCCTGGCTAAAATAATCATCGACCGTACTTCACCAGCAGACCCTTTTGATACGTAGAGAAAAGACCGGAATTCCTTGTCTGTTCTCCTCTCAAAGCCCTCTGCAATATTGTTCATTATTGAAACTGATGCTCTGAGTATCTGATCCCGGAAGCCAAAATCACGACTGGAATCGAAATGGAAATAAAGAACTTTAGTGAGTTCAAGAGCACGCTGCCAGGCAACGATCTCTTCAAAACTGTTGATTTTCATGAGATATTTGCTTTGTGTTTTATTCAAAAATACAAAAACAGAACACAAAACATCCATACATTTCCTGAAAAATCCAGTCCTCAATCATTTCACTTTCAAATCACGGGGATGTTCCACTGGGTATTCGAGTTCACGAAATCCCGCTCTGCTGCGCCCTGGCCCCTTATTCTTCCGCCTGAGGCCATCACGAATAAACAGAACAATCAGTTCTTTACCCCCTCGACTTTTCGACCTTAAGACTTTTCGACTTTAAAGACTTTATGACCTTCAGACTTTTGGACTTTAAGGACCTTATGACTTTCAGACTTTACGACTTTCAGACCTTCGACCTTAAGACTTTTCGACTTTAAAGACTTTATGACCTTCAGACTTTTGGACTTTAAGGACCTTAAGACTTTTGGACTTTAAAGACTTTCAGACTTTATGGACTTTCGACTTTAAGGACTTTCAGACTTTCACCCTTCCGTTCTCCAGGGAATCCCATTATCATCTTCATCATCTTCTTCTTCCTCTTCGAACGAATACTTTTCCCTCTGCAGACCTTTTTTCCGGTAAAAGACCGCGATCACCAGGCCGGCCAGGGCACCCATCAGATGCGACTCCCAGGAAACCCTGCGGTTCGGGAAGAAATCGGGGAATATACCCCAGAGTAGTCCGCCATAAAGAAAAACCATTAAGAGCGAAACCGCCATCAGGCGAAGGTTTCTTCTGAATATCCCGCTGAAGAACAAAAATGAAATATAGCCGTAGACGATACCGCTGGCACCGATGTGGTAGGATTCCCGCGCCATGGTCCACACCCATAATCCCGTAATGATCCAGATCAGAAAAATAACCTGCCAGGCGACTTCCCGGTAGAAATAGAAAATAATGGCCACACCCACAAAGAGAGGAATGGAATTGGCCCCTGCATGTGCGGCATCGGCGTGCAGTAAAGGAGCCAGAAGAACCCCGATCAGTCCTGACCATTTCAGCGGATAGATCCCTAAATAACCCAAATCAGTACCGCTTACCCATTCTATCAGCATGACCAGCCAGATCACCGCTACAAACAGCAAACCCAGGAGAATGCTGTTCCTCATCCGTATCTTTTCTAAACCAGGGGCATCGCTCATCCTTCAAAAGTAGAAAATTATTCTGTTGACTGATCGCGATCATCCCTCAAAAAGCTTAGGGAGTCATCACACCCGGACCTGAGGTTTCACTAACGAAGTCATTCACAATGATCCATCACAGCAGCAAGCAGGTCACTGATTTTCTCAAAACAACCCCATCCCCTTCATGCATCTGAACATCCGTAATTCGTCGGTTAGATGGTAGGTATTTCAGCCTGTTTTAATGATTTTTAACACTTATCTAACGTCACTTAATGCCTGATTTTCGTACTTTTGAAGCTATTTTTCACTCAAACACTGATATAATCACTCATCAAGACTCTTAAAAATTCATTATCAGTTACATAAGATAGTTCTCAAAACAAAAATCAATTACTCAATAACCATTTAATACCCCAATTTTATGAGACGAATTGTAACGCTGCTGTTTATTTCGGCGATTATGATCCAGGGAGCATTCAGTCAGTCAATGGATGTTTCGGTCACCAATCTTTCCCCTTTAACAGGGACTTACTGCGACAATAACTATCCCGTTTCAGTGATGGTGGTCAATAATGACCCCGTTCAGCCGACACCGGGACCAGTTATCGTTGAATATTACCTCGACGGTGTCCTGGTGGCCTCTGTGCCTACCCTGGCTCCTTTGCCCGGCGGCGGATCCGAGATGGTGAATCTCGGTATTTTCGGAAATAAACCCGGAAAACACAACATTACAGCGGTCGCCAACTATCCCGGTGACATCAATCCGCTGAACAACCTGCTGAACAGTGTCGTGACCATACAGTTCAACGGAACCTATACCATAGGTGCGCTGCCTGCAGATCATTTCAGCACCATAAAAATGGCGGTGGATACGCTGAATACCTACGGCGTTTGCGGACCGACGGTTTTCAACATCCCGGCAGCTTATACGGAATTGCTGACAGCTCGTATCAACCTGACGGCGACCGGTACCGCCATCAACACGATTACTTTTCAGAAAGCAGGCCTGGGTGCAAACCCTCTGCTTACAGCCTATGCCGGCGCATTCACTCCTTCATCAGCCACGCCTGACGGCATGTGGGCCCTGGTGGGTTCCGACTATATCACCATCGACGGTATCGATCTGTATGACCCCAATGCAGCCAATCCCGCCACCATGGAGTATGGTTACGGATTATTCAAAGCCGGCACAAGCAATGGTGCGCAGTACAACACCATTAAAAACTGCACGGTAACCCTCAACCGGAACAATTTTGCCGGCGGCACCTCTCCTATGGTAGAAGGATCGGTGGGTATCCTTATCATTAACTCTGCCCCTACTACGGCCACAACCGCCATTACTCCTGTGAGTGCTGACGGAACGAACTCCTACAACATGATCTACGGCAACACCTTGCAGAATCTCAATTATGGAATCGTTCTTTCAGGCTATGCAGCAGCCACACCATTCACACTTGGAGATACAGGAAATGACATCGGTGGTGTTTCCGCCTTAACGGGTAATACAGTGATCAATTACGGCGGAGGAACGAGCGCCAGTAATTCTGCAGCCGGAATCCGGGCAAACAATCAGTGGGGAATCAATATATCCTACAATACCATTAACAGCAACAATGGAGGCGGTGCCAACCATCCCAATACACTCAGGGGGATTTTCGCCCAGGCGGGCACCAGTGCCAGTGCGACTATTTCATTTAATACGGTCACCATTCACGGTGCAGGAACAACGAGTTTGCTTGAAGCCATAAGCAATGGAATAGGAGGTACTGCTGCATCCAATACGATCAACATCAACGACAATATCGTTCAGAATTGCACTTATACCACGGCTACAACCGGTGAATTCGTAGGCATCATTAATACTGCCACTGCCGCGCAGGTCAACATCTTCAACAACAGGGTGAACAACAACAGCCAGGCAGGAACAGGAGCATGGACAGGGATCAACGGCGGTGCTCCGACCAATCTCAGCATGCACCATGATACTGTGACAAACAACACCAAGACAGGCGCATCAGGTACAATGTTTCTGACAAGAGCAGCAACCGCGATTATCGAATATAACGACAATAAGATCAACGACAATGGATTCTCTGCAGCAAGCGGCACCTCAAGTTGCATCATCTATGGTTATTATAATAACGGATCACCCACTGTTGAAAACTTATATAACAATAGAATTTACAACCTCAGCGTTGGCGGAACAAGTACGGCAACCGCTTCTCTGATCAATGGGATCCACACCACCAGCACCGCTACTGCCAACAAACAGATATACAACAATCAGATATATAATTTCTCAGCGCTTTCGGGCACTGTTAATGGTGTCTTGCAGGGTTTGGGGACGTCGGTAAGAATTTACAAGAACCGGATCTACAATTTATCCACGGGCGCAACGACCACAACGGCAGCAGTTGCCAACGGGATAACGATCAGCTCCGGTAACGTTTATGCTTATAATAATTATATCTCAGACATAAAGGCACCGGCTTCTGCTTCGACTGATGCTGTAAGAGGTATTAATAGTACCAGTCTGACTACCGCCTCAACTGTTGGCTTGTACTATAATACAATCTACCTGAATGCATCTTCAACGGGCGCCAACTTCGGTTCAAGCGGGGTTTTCCATACATACAGTGCAACTTCTACCACTGCTGCGCTCGATATGAGGAACAACATCATCGTGAATATGTCAACCCCCAACGGAACCGGCAACACGGTGGCATTCAGAAGATCAGCTTCCACTTCACTGTTGAATTTCGCCACCGCGAATAACAATGTCTTCTATGCAGGCATTCCGGGAGCCAACCGGGTGATCTTCTTCGACGGGATCAATGCCGACCAGCAACTTGCCACTTAACAGGCAAGGGACAACCCCAGGGATGACGTTTCCATCAGTCTCATGCCCCCCTTCGTGGATGTTGTC
>CALGYY010000250.1 GCA_937934705.1 uncultured Bacteroidota bacterium | reverse complement strand
GCGCTTTTGTTACTTTTGGCGCGACAAAAGTAAAGCAATGAAATACTGAGCTTTCAGATTTCTCAGGAGTGAACTCAAGACCACTGAACAATGATCTGAACAAAAAGGAAGAGGTTCGGGAGCGGAGGACTCCCGAACCCTTGATAAGCAATAGATCATCAGAAACCCGAATCCTCAGTGTCGTTGCGAAGTTGAAGAGAAATACGCAATCACAGGCATAAAAGCGATCATTCGATTATTCTGTGATGGTCCGGTCATCCCTGCGTTGGGTGGCCGGACTTTCTTTTCTTTGCACGGGCTTGATCTGAACCGGAGAGATTTTGATGAGGGGCTCTTCTTTCAGATCGAAGAAAATAACTGAACCCGAAGGGTATTTTTTTAAGCAGAGGGTATCAGTCACCTCTTTAAGACGGCCTTTCATTCCCGCAACAGGGCTTACACTGATGAGGTAAAACACTTTTGTCTTTTGTTCTTTTGCAACTGTTGTGCTGTTTCCCTTTTCTTCTTTCAGAAAGCGTACACTGATGGTGTCAGGGCTTGTGCCGTAATCCACCCCGTCAACAGAGATCAGAGCTCCGGCAGGGTCACTGCTGATGAAGTATTGCGCACGCTCATTGGTTTTACATGCAAAGCAAAACCCAAGGGTGAGCAATATGAAGAGCCGGGCATATTTCATCCGGTGATGGTTAAAAAGAGTTTTCAAAAGTAACAGATTTCCGGATTTCTTTATTTTTGTGATGAACCAAGCTCAATGGATATGAAAACTTTCCGCATGATTGCCCTTTTGCTTGCTCTGGCCATATTGGCCGGTGCATGTTCCCAGAACCATTACGCCAAGACCAAGCGTAAAGTCACCCATGAGAAAAAAGAGGCAGAACCCAGAGGGTAAATCTGCTTTCCTAATACTGCTATAAAAAAGAAGACCCCTTCGAGGGGCCTTCTTCATGAATTCGTGCTGTCCTGATCATTTTTTCAGGAAGCGTGCATGAGAGCTGGTATTATCGGTCACCACACGAATGATATACATTCCTGCAGCATAAGAGCTGATGTCCAGCTCACGGCTGTATTCCTGTTCAGCAGAAATTTCGGAGAACATCAGCTGACCTTCAGCAGAAAAGATCTGTACCACTGAAGGATTACCACTTATATTCAGATAAGAGATATTCAGCGAATGGTCTGCAGGGTTGGGATTCAGGCTGAGATGTCCTTGCCCGGAACCTTCCGCAATACCTGTACAGGGATCCACGAGTATGTTCTGCGTGGCGAAGTTGCTGCAGTTTCCGTCAGAGTAAGTGTAGGTGATCTGGTGGGAGCCCAGGCCAGCAATGGCCGGGTCGAACATTCCTCCGCTTACTCCGGTGCCGCTATAAGTTCCGCCTGCGGGTGATCCACCGGAGAGGGCAAAGGACGGATCTGTTGAGCAAACCGTGGTGACAGGCATATTCAGGATCACGCTGGGGAGGGGATTGATGGTGACGGATCCGGCGTAACTGTCAAGACAGCTCGCCCAAAGCCCGCCCAGGGTGTACAGTTCAGGTACCTGTGCTCCTGCTGAGGAATAGGTGAATGAAGCATTGGTGCTCCAGATCAGCGGCGAAATCCCGTCCATATCCCAGGCATAGGTGGAATCGGGGTAGGAGTTGAAATAGGTCCTGAAGGCCCTCCATGAAAACATCCGGTTGGTAAGAACGGAAGTGGGTGTGGTGGTGTTGGTGAAGTTCACCTGGGTTCCCAGACAGGTCGGGTTGGGAGTTACCGTAAAGCCGGTGTTGATGCTGTAATTCACCTTGGGGGCCACAAGCATTTCAAAATCGAAAGGATTTCCCGGGAAATTCGTTGCATCCCCGGTGGTCAGCACCGGAATGCTGACCCAGGCACCTGCTGAATTCGGATAAAAATTGGATTTGAACTTCGACAGACCTTCATCATAAACCTGCCCGGGAACAGCACTGTTCAGAAAGAATTGCACGATACCGGTGGTATTGGTAGGCCTGATGACCACTGCGAAGTTTCCGGTGACAGAAATGGGGGTGCTGAAATTGATTTGACGGTAGGTGTAATTGGTGTCGCTGATGGTAAGACTGGCCGAACCCAGTGAAGTGGTCGGAACATAGCTGGCGTTTACATTGTAGATGGATGCTTCTACGGTAACACTTGGCTGTCCGGCCGGCCGGTCACGCCCGTAGAATTCAATCCCGGTGATGCTGACTGTGGCGCCGCTGAGAATAAAGGCCTGCGATATATATTCAGCATCAGCCGTCCAGCATTCGAAAGTGTAAAACGCCTCCGTGCCGATGATCTGCTCTTTCAATTGGGGATAGCGCAGGGTGTCCGTACAACTCAGCGTCTTTTGAGCGCTGACGTCAGATTTTTTCAGTTGAAGGGTGAAGTCATTGTTGGTGACTTTCTGCACACCATTGCGTATTTCTCCCTGGGCGAATACGACAAGGCTGATGCAGATCAGAAACAAAGTAGGAATTGTTTTTCTCATATTTGTACAATTTAGTTAGACTGAGGCAAATATAATAAAAAAAGTCGTTTGGATCAGTCTCCACCCGGAATTTGGATGCGAATACTCCCCTGCCACCGCACACCTGCTGACTTATTGTCTGCAATACCAGAAATACTATTAATCAGGATCCTCTTGCACGTCCTCATATACGGAGGGTTCCAATTGCTGCGAAGCAGCAAGGGTTTCGAGCCCATAGCAATTGCCTCGGGGCGAGAAACGAAAAAAGAGCTTTTGTTAATTTGGCGAGACAAATTAAGGCAATGAAATACTGAACTTTCAGATTTCTCCGGGGTGAGTTTAAGACCACTGAACAATGATCCGAACAAACAGAGAAAAGGTCCGGGTAACCCCCGCTCCCGAACATACAAATATCAGAATCGCGATAAATCACCATGAACAATTCATCAGCAAAGCCTTCGCCATCTGATCTTACGGTCAGCCTGAACGGCAACATTACCAGCAGAAATCAGGGCAATGATGTTGCAGTTTGGAAATTTGAATTATTTATATTAATATTGCCGTTCTAAGACCATTAATAAGAGAGTATAGTTTCATAGCCTGATTATCAAACACATTACAATTATGAGCCCCCGCACAAAAGTTCTATCAGCAGTTCTCGCTCTGTTTTGCACAGCATTGAACGTCAGCGCACAATTTACAGAGAACAAAGGCCAGATCATGGATGTGGCCGGGAATTTTCATCCGGAAGTCCGCTTCACCTGCAGTCATGGTCCCGATCATATGTATTTTGAACCGGGACGGGTAGTCTGTGTTTTTTCAGAAGCCGAAACTTTTGATTTCAAGCCCTGGTATGGAAACCAGCGTGCAATCGACAGCATTACAGCAACATTGGGCAGGAATGTTCAGCGTATCGACATCGAATTCCCGGGAAGTAATCCTGATGTACGTATTGAAGCACTGGAGAAGAATCCCTGGACCACCAATTACTACCTGAATCAGCGCGAAAATCTGACCGGGGTGGGCAATTTCAAAAGTATTGCCTATCGCGAAATCTATCCTGGTGTGGACCTGGTTTTCTATCACAGAAATGACGGGCTGAAATATGATATCGTCCTGAAAGAAGGCGCCAGTCTTGAGGACGTCAGAATTGTCTATAACGGGGCCTCTTCCGTGGTGCTTCAGAATAATGAGGTGCTGATCACAACCTTATACCGCCAGCTCAGAGAAAACCTGCCGCTGGCATACATCAACGGAAATACTGATTTGCAGGCAGATGTCCGCTACCAGGTGAATGGCAATGAGATCAGTTTCCTTGTGACGGATGCAATACCCTATCAGCAGCTTACTATTGATCCTGTGGTGACCTGGATGACGTTTTTTGAGACAGCTACTATGGCTGGTATGATGGATTACGATCATAATATCTCGGATTCACTGGGAAATCTTTTCATTTATGGGAGATGTGATAATTCAGCGAATAATTATCCGCTCACCAATCCGGGAGGCTCAGCTTACATTCAGAGCGCAACCTCTAACGATGCCTATATCGCGAAGTTTGATCCCAACCGCGCACTGGTCTGGTCAACTTATTTTGGCGGCAACACCGATCTTGACTGGTCGCTGGGAACAGGGGTAATGGCCATCAAAGGCAACACTCTCCATATCGTGGGAGACCAAATGAGTACCAACGGGCCTTTCCTCAACGGAGGTGGGTTCTATTATGTGGCATCAGGGACCAGACCGTTCTGGGCCAGGTTCAATAAAAGCACAGGGCAGTTACTGCATCTGACCAACATCAGCGGTCATTCCTCATCACATCCAAGCATTGCCGTGAGCCCGTCGGGACAGGTCGGAATCGTCCTGGGAACCTACGATTGGGGGGTACAGGCCGGTCACATTGTTAACCGCGCAGGTGCCTTCAACCAGGCGACCAACGGAGGTTTCACCGATGTTTTCCTCATGTTGTTCAACAGTAGTTATACGCAGATCTGGGGGACCTTCCTGGGCGGTCCGGGAACACAGGAAAACCCGACCATTGGTTTTGATGCCAGCAGCAATATTTTCTACAGTTGTGAATCGCAATGGTTATCCGGAAGTACAGCAGTTAACGAAGATCTTGTGAATCCGGGCGGGGGCGCCTATTACCAGGCGACGAACTCCGGCGAGGATATCATGTTCGGCAAGTTCACCAGCGCGGGAGCATTGGTCTGGAATACGCTTTACAGCGGTAATGGTAACGACGGACTGGACGATGAAATGGGCAACGGAACGCGGGTGATTGTCAGCCCGGCCAACGAACTGGTCGTGATCGGGGGAACCAGCAGCACAGACCTTCCCCTGATGACCCTTGCCGGAGCTTATAACCAGACCTGTCCGGCCAATGTCAACAATGGCGGGTCGTACGATGATTTTGCCAGTTTCATTCTGAAATTTTCCAATACCGGGGTCCGCCAGTGGGCAACTTACTGGGGAGAAAACCTGGCTACGGCATGGGCGCTTCTGTATGACGGGAAGTTCACCACCTGCAATAAATTTATCGTAGCGGCAAGAGCAAATTATACCCCGATCCCGCTGGCAGGGCATTATAATAAACCTAGCGGGGGACAGAGTCTGTTGATGCAGTTCAACGGCAGTTTTGCCGCTGAGTGGTCATCCTATATCGGAAACAATACCGGTGTTCCTCAGATAACATTTACACCATTCGGAAACCGGCTTTATCTCACAACACCCACCTATTCGATGACGGAAGTTACGGTGGATCCGGGCGGCGGAGCTTATTACGATAATGTTTTTGCCGGACCCCATTACGGTGCTTATACCATCTGGGAATTCAATATTATCCCGACTCCGGAGGTACATGACACCACCATCTGTTCCGGAAATTCAGTCACCATTAATGCCGGTGGCGGTATAGGAACCATTTATGAATGGTATACCACACCAAGCGGCGGAAGTCCGTTCTATACCGGATCCAGTTACACCACCCCGGTGCTTACCGCTGACGTGACCTATTATATCACTTCATCCAATGGCAGTTGCACCAGCGACCGCGTGGAGGTCAATGTTCACGTGACTGCAGGTCCTGTTGTATCTGCTTCTGCCACACCTCCGGTCATCTGCGAAGGCCAGAGCACCAGCCTTGATGCCAATGGGGCACTTACCTATACCTGGAATCAGGGACTCGGTGCCGGAGAAACGCATTCGGTCAATCCATCCACAACAACAACCTATACGGTTACCGGTGATGGCGGTGGTGGCTGCGTCGCCACGGCCAGCGTTACCGTTACGGTTAACACTCTTTCAGTTGCACCCACAGCCATCAGTGCCGTGAGCAACCCGATCTGCCTCGGGGGCAATACGGATCTGAGCGTCAGCGGGGGTTCTCTGGGGACAGGCGCGACATGGACCTGGTACACGGGGAGCTGCGGTGGCACGCCCGCAGGGACAGGCGCAACGATCAATGTATCCCCCGGACTTAACACGACGTATTATGTGCTGGCGACGGGAACATGCAACACGACTGCATGTGCATCCATGACGCTGAACGTAACGGATGTTGATGCGGATGCAGGCATGGATCAGACGATGTGTTCGGGCGAAGATGCCACGCTGACGGCCACGGGCAACGGCAGCTTTGTGTGGATGCCCGGAGGAGCGACTACGGCCTCGATACTGGTGAGTCCGGCAGTAACGACCACCTATACGGTAACGGTCACCAGCGGCAGTTGTACAGGCAGCGATGCGGTAACGGTGAATGTGACCACGCAGGCAGACGCCAGTATCACACCCGCCGGTCCATTCTGCTTTGCTGATCCTGCGGTAACGCTGACGGCGGCAGATGCGGGGGGAAGCTGGAGTGGCACGGGGATCACCAATACATCAGCCGGGACCTTCGATCCTGCGGTGGCAGGCGTGGGTACGCATCAGATCATCTATACCATCAGCGGTTCCTGCGGAGATGCTGACACTATCAGCATCAGCGTTGTGGCTGTATCCGACGCGACCATCACAGCGGCAGGTCCGTTCTGCAGCGATGATTCGCCGGTCAACCTTCAGGCCGCCCAGGGCGGTGGCACGTGGAGTGGCACGGGGATCACCAATGCATCAGCCGGGACCTTCAGTCCGGCAGTATCGGGAGTGGGAACATTCTCCATCATCTATACGATCACGGGCAGTTGCGGCAATGCCGATACCACCAGTATCACGGTGAACGCCTCAGCAGATGCCACGGTAAACAGTGCGGGACCCTTCTGTATCACGGAAGCAGCGCTTAACCTCACGGCAGTGCAACCAGGCGGAACATGGTCGGGAACGGGGATTACCAATGCCAGCAACGGGACCTTTGATCCTTCGGTTGCGGGTTTGGGGAGCCATGTGATCACCTATATCATAGCCGGCTTATGTCCGGATACGGGAAGTGTGACGGTGTTGGTTAACGATGCTTATGATGCCACGATCACGTCAACGGGGCCCTACTGTGTGAATGCCCCTGCGGTGACGCTGACGGCGGCGGATGGCGGCGGAACATGGTCTGGTACGGGGATCACCAATGCGACTAGCGGGAGCTTTAATCCGACCCTGGCGGGCGTGGGTACACACAGCATCATCTATGTGATCAGCGGAGCCTGCGGGGATGCGGATACGGTCAGTCTGTCGGTATTGCCTTCACCTGCCGCCACAGTTTCGGGGACGCATGAAACCTGTACGGGAGCGGGTGACGGGACAGCTCAGGTGACCGGCATCGGCGGGACATCGCCATATACCTACCTTTGGGTGAACGGTGCGGTAACTTCCTCGCTCAGCGGATTGAATCCGGGCACATACAGTGTTATTCTGACGGATGCCAATGGCTGCTTTGTGAATGATACGGTGGTGATTCAGGGCTCGTTTGAGCCTTGTGAGGTGATCATCCCGGTGATCTACGTTCCGAATATCTTTTCACCCAACGGTGACGGGGATAATGATGTACTGTATGTGAGGGGTCAGGGCATCACAGAACTTGACCTTCGGATCTTCAACCGCTGGGGGGAGATGGTTTTTGAGACCACGGATCTGAATGTGGGCTGGGACGGCACTTATAAAGGGAAGCCGCTGGACAATGCGGTCTTTGTGTACGACCTCAAGGCCACCTTCATCAACGGCGAAAGTGTAAGCCGCAGCGGGAATGTGACCATTGCGAAGTAAGGAATGCCAAACACATTGCCGGGGAAATTTCTATATTCCCCGGCAATTTTAATATTTCATTTCATTAGTGTACCATAAAAGTTAATAAACGTTCTTTGAAAATATTGACAGATAA
>CALGYY010000249.1 GCA_937934705.1 uncultured Bacteroidota bacterium | reverse complement strand
GCCCTTTCCCTTAAAAGCACTATGATACTGTCCGGAGAAGATCTGCTGGGACAGACCCCGGGATTTGATTTCAATCTTTCTGACTTTTCTGAGCAGTTCAGTGGTTTCCATAGAAATCATCAGGGAACTTCAACTGAATTCAGGATCTCATTAATGATGTCTTCGCTGGTGATATTTTCCGCCTCGGCTTCATAGGTCAGGCCGATGCGATGCCGCATCACGTCGTGGCATACCGCTCTGACATCCTCAGGGTATACATAACCTTTTCTTCGTATGAAAGCATAAGCTTTGGAAGCAAGCGCAAGATAAATACTGGCTCTCGGGGAGGCTCCGTATGAGATCAGTCCTTTGAATTTTTCGAGTTTATACTTCTCAGGATAACGGGTCGCAAATACGATATCGGTAATGTAGTTTTCTATCTTCTCATCGATATAAACATCTCTTACGATCTGCCTGGCTCTTACAATATCTTCAGGCTTGATGATGGTTTGAAGGGGAACATCATGTTTGCCGACGTTCTGCCTCATAATGATTTTCTCCTCCTCTCTCGAAGGGTAACCAATAACAACCTTCAGCATAAAACGATCCACCTGAGCTTCAGGCAGCGGGTAGGTTCCCTCCTGTTCAATAGGATTCTGTGTGGCCAGAACAAGAAAGGGTTCTTCCAGCTTGAAAGTCTGATCACCGATGGTGACCTGCCTTTCCTGCATGGCCTCCAGCAAAGCGCTCTGAACCTTGGCCGGAGAGCGGTTGATTTCATCAGCGAGGATAAAATTGGCGAAGATCGGCCCTTTGCGAACAGTGAACTCTTCTTTTTTCTGGCTGTACACCATGGTACCGACCAGGTCGGCCGGTAAAAGATCCGGAGTAAACTGTATCCTGCTGAAACGTGCATCAATGATTCCTGCCAGGGTTTTCACCGCCAGTGTTTTGGCCAGTCCCGGAACCCCTTCCAGCAGGATATGACCATTGGATAACAGACCAATCAGCAGGCGTTCGAGCATATGTTTCTGCCCCACGATGGTCTTTCCCATTTCCATGGTGATTAAATCCACAAAGGAGCTTTCTTTCTGAATCCTCTCGTTTAATTCCCTGATATCGACTGTTTCCTGCATATTTGAATTTTTTTGAGGTGCAAATTTAACAAGCATGATGTCGTAATTATTGCAACGAAATTGTTAAAATTTGTTAATCACACTTCTCACTGCATTTCATATAATCACTGTTTATCAATGGTTTACAAAAGGCGATGCGATATCCGGATGCCAGACCCGGGACCTTGCCTGATAATCTCCTATTTCTTTTTCAATCAGAATTTTATCTGTTTTGATAATCTGTGAATTTTTTCTTAATTTTGCCCGGAAATTCAGAAAGCTAAGTCAAAAAGCGCCAAAAAAGACCATGAAGAATCAGCTTTTTAACCTGTCATCTGTTTCCTGATAAACCTTAACAAAGAATTAATCCCGGATCACTTATGAAGCGTATCTACCCCCTTCTTTTCATGCTGGCGATGCTTGCCGCCAGTACGCGACTTTATGCTCAGTTTCCTACCAACGGGGATTGCCTGGGTGCCATTCCGCTTTGTCAGAGCGTATACACATTCAACAGTTCTGCCAACGGTCCGGGTAATTATACAGATCTTCCGGTGCTGGGTGCAGCCAATGAGAACCATTGTCCCACTAACTGCATCTCTGCCGGGGAAGCCAATACTACCTGGTATGTTTTCACAACCCAGAGCGGTGGCCTGGTAAATTTCACCCTCACCCCCAATGATCCGGCAGATGATTATGACTGGGCGGTATACAACATCACCACCGGAGGGTGCAGCGGGATTTACGCAGGAGGGATGCAGGTAAGCTGTAATTATTGTTTGAATACAGGCTCAACCGGCCCCAACGGCGGGGGAACCTACTGGTGCGAGGGCCCCAACGGATGCAATCAGTACAATGCGCCGATTCCTGTAAGTGCTGGTCAGACTTACGCCCTGATGGTTGGTAATTTCTCAGGATCTTTCAACGGTTATTCACTGAATTTCGGGGCATCAACCGCTTCTATCGTCGACAACTCCCCGCCCCAAGTGGTCAGCCTTGTGACACCCATCCTGTGCGGTGCATCCCAGCTTCAGATCAGTTTTTCCGAGAACATTAACTGTAGCAGCATTAGCCCTTCCGATTTCAGTATCAGCGGACCCGGAGGGCCTTACACCATCAGCTACATTGCCGGGCCCAACTGTCTGAACGGCGGAACCATGGAGCATTCATTCACACTCACCGTGATTCCCGATCTGACAACAGGAGGCAGTTTCAACCTCAACCTGGCCGCCAATTCGGTTTCTGATGTTTGCGGAAACCTCAATGCTGCCACCAGCATGCCTTTCACCATCACTGCACCCAACGTCAGCATTACCCCCTCGGCTCCTTCTTACTGCGGTTCAGGAAGTGTTAATCTCACTGCCAGCGGGGCCGGCAGCTTTACCTGGTCGCCTGCCACCGGACTGAATACCACGACAGGACCGAATGTTACCGCCAATCCTTCTGTTACCACTGTTTATACGGTTATGGGTGTGACTCAGGGTTGTACGGACGTTGAAGGTGTTCAGGTCACCGTTAACCCCATTCCATCTGTCAGTATCGCGCAAAATCCTGCTGGTGCGCAGTGTGCCGGAACCCCTGTCACGCTTACCGCATCCTCAAGTGTCGGCGGAACGAATTACACCTGGAGCGGTGGTGCCGGAACAGGTGCAAGTGTTGTCGTTACACCTGCGTCGACCACCACCTATACAGTCACAGGTACAGCCGCCACCTGTACGGGAACCAGCGCCATCACCGTTACAATCAACCCCCTGCCGAATGTTACATTAAGTGCTTACTCCAATGTCTGTATCAACGGGGGAATGGTCACACTGAATAATGGGAATCCTGCAGGGGGAACTTACTCCGGTACCGGTGTCAGTGGAAATACTTTCGATCCTTCACTGGCAGGACTGGGAACACACACGATCACGTATACTTACACCAATGTTAATTCATGTACCAATTCAGCACAGCAGCCCATCACGGTATTAAATGCGCCGGATGCCAGTATTAACGCCTCCGGTCCTTACTGCATTTCAGAGCCGGCCGTAACCCTTACGGCCGTAACCAGCGGTGGCACATGGAGCGGCACAGGAATCACCGATGCCAATGCAGGCACTTTCGATCCCGCTGTGGCCGGACTGGGCAGTCACACGATTACCTACATTACGCCCGGACCCTGTCCTGACACTTCAAGTCTCAGTTTTTCAGTTGTGGATCAGGCAGATGCCAGTATTACAGCATCCGGACCTTATTGCAACGGAGGCACTGCAGTAAATCTGAGCGCAGCAGATCCCGGTGGTACCTGGAGCGGTAACGGTATTACTGATGCCAATGCCGGAACCTTTGACCCATCGGTTGCAGGAGTGGGTATCCATACCATCATCTATGCGATCGGAGGTAATTGCGCTGATGCCGACACCGCCAGCATTGAGGTTCTCTATCAGCCCCAGGCGGTAATCAGTGCCGCAGGGCCTTACTGTTCTTCTGATCCGGCCGTTAACCTGAGTGTAAATGAACCCGGCGGAAGCTGGAGTGGCACGGGAATCACAAGTTCCGTGAACGGGACCTTCAATCCTGCGACAGCCGGTGCCGGAACCCATGTAATAACATACATCATTGCCGGAAATTGTCCTGACACAGCTACCCTCAGCATCACGGTCAACGATCAGATGGATGCGACCATCACGCCGGCCGGTCCATTCTGCTCCAACGACCCCGCTCTGAATCTCACCGCAGCGGATGCCGGAGGCAGCTGGTCCGGAAACGGTATCACCAGTGCTGCCAATGGAACCTTCAACCCCGGCACGGCCGGAGCCGGCGATCATGTGATCAGCTATACCATCAGCGGAAGCTGCGGTGATGTGGACAGTGTAACACTGAGCGTTTTCCCGGTTCCTGTTCTGGGGATGAGTGGCACAGCAGAAACCTGCATGGGTGCTGCCAACGGAACGGTGATCACTTCCATCAGCAGTGGTACACCTCCCTATACTGTACTCTGGAACAATATGGCTACCACTCCGCAGCTCAGCGGACTGGCTCCGGGCACCTATACCGTGGTGGTGACCGATGATGAAGGCTGTGTTTCGAGCGCATTCTATGAAGTGGATTCCTCTTTTGTTGCCTGTGAAGTCATCGTCCCTGTGATCTTTGTTCCGAATATCTTCTCCCCGAACGGAGACCTGGTCAACGACATACTGTATGTTCATGGCCAGGGAGTGCTGGAGATCAACTTCAGCATTTACAACCGCTGGGGCGAGGAAATGTTCAACACCAAAGATCTGGCAACAGGCTGGGATGGCACTTTCAATGGCAAACCCGTTGACCCGGCCGTTTTCGTGTGGCATATTAAAGCCACCTTCGCCAATGGTGAATTTGTAGAAAAAACGGGCAATGTAACATTGACCCGATAAGAAACACGCTGAACAAGGAATCAATCCCTGCGGATATCGCTGATCTCTGCAGGGATTCCTGTTTTACACCCTTCAGGGTTGGGCATCCTGAGCAAACGATAACTGAAGGCCACTTTAAGTCCGTCCTTGTCGAGTTTCACGGGAATAGGCTCACTGGGTATCAGAGTCAGGAGCTCATCGCCTCCCTCAGGTTTGACCAGAATCACGGTCTGGCAGCCATCTGCCCTGTACTGATGAGAAACCGTACCATAAGTGATGTCCGCCGATGGGGTGGTCCCTGAGGAATTCTTTGATCCTGTTTTGCAGGAAATGATCAGGAGCGCGGACAGTAACGACAGTATAATGATTGAATGTTTCATATCAACAGGCTTAAAAAAAACACCCGGAAAAAGACGACCGGGTGCTTTTTAGTAATAATTATTGCTTTACTGAATGATGACTTTCTCAACCTTCTGGAAGCTGGTTTGGGGTTCACCGAGGCGGACAAGGTAAGTGCCTGCAGCAAGGCCTGAAATATCGAAAGAAGTTTCCAGGCTGTTGTTGACGGGCTGAATGTTGCGTCCTTCAAGGAGTTTGCCGTTGATATCAAAAAGGTCAACCACCATATTGTTGTTTGAGGGAAGCTGTTCTGCCTCAACCATGAGCTTACCTGACTGCATATATACCGTGAAGCCTGCATTCTGCTGAGCAGATTCAATACCGGCGGGAACGGGGATACTGAAGGAAAAGATCCTGGTTTTTTGTCCCGAAGAATAATATTCACCGGTATGCCAGAGGACCGTACCATCGGAAGGATCAAGGGAGGTATGGGAATAATCTCCCCAGCGTTCGATACCTGACTGCGAGGAAGTACCGGCTACCGCAGTTTGCTCGGCATAAGTCATCTGACCCAGCGGATCAGAAGCGTTGCGGCCTGTATAGCGTATACTGGGATACACCGTGCTGCTCCCCGACACAGAATAGGCCATCCCGATGGAGCCATTGTCATCCATAGCGATACTGCCGCACCAGCGGTAATATGAATCCGGCGCGTACGTTCCCTGCTGATAAATTGACCATGCATTGGTGGAGGTGTTTTTTCTCAGTTCGAACCAGCGGATACCGCGAAGTGACGAACTGATCTTCACACCCATACATAGTACAACGGAATTGTACCCTGTCCAGCAGCGGTGCTGTGCCCTGAAGGTGAAAACCCCGCCGATACCATCCAGCTTCTGGGAAGTTCCGGGTTGAGGGATATCAAGCCAACTGTAACTGTAGGAAGCATCAAAAGGAAGAGCATTCAGGGTGGCGACATTGGTGATGGTTACCGAAGGGGTTCCTGTCCAGTTTGTCGTTGCTTCATAAACCTTAACAGCATCAGTGTAGGATCCGCCCCAGCCATCATCAGTATATGTAAATATCGGGCAGGGAGTTCCTGCCGGAGGAAGCTGACCATCAGCATCGGCTGCCAGGGGGCAAAAGAAACCACCACCGGTAGGGAATGTCTGCGTTTTCACGATCATGCGTGGAGAGGCGCCTCCAGCTATCATGACCGAGCGCTCAAAAACAACGATTTTCTGGGTCATCTGATTGGAAGTCATGTAATACCCGTCATGCCAGATGGCAAACTTCAGGTAATCGGGCAATTGCGTCGAAGAGAATTCCCAGGTATAATAAGATCCGGTCGGGTCGTTGGTTTGTGAGATTCCGATATAGACCTTGTACGGACTTGAATACTTGAACTGGCTGACAAACCAGCGATCCGCTGTTTTATCGTAGAGGAAAATAGGATCCCCGTTATTGACTCCGAAAAGCAGTGCCCCCAGCGTTGCTGTGGAAGTTTGTGCCGTACCGGTTTTGTTCCACACGCGCCACTGGCAATTGACAGCCTGAATATAATGATTCGGTCCGGCAGCCCCAGTGGGATCCGGAGGGGTTCCGTTTCCTGACAATCCCTGCCAGTTCACAATGGGAGGCAGCATGGTCTTGTAACCCATGGTCCTCTGCCAGGCGGGATCTTCGTTTTCTTTAGGTAAAGCGGCGGGGTTATCGACATAGAGATAGGGGCGACGTGTAGCTTTATCGGGCATTTCAGGTTTTTCTTCACCATCGTCTTCCACAACTGCAGGGCTCTCGTTAATGAGATCGATCAGGGGACGGGTGATTTTGAAGTTGTCAGGGTAAATAACGATAACAGAACCGTCATCCTGACCATCCTGGGCATAAAGACCCAGTGAGAATGCCATAGCGGCAAAGAGTAATAGGAATTTCTTCATAAGGCAAATTTTTTTCAAAAGTATGGATTCTCACCAGAAAACCAAAAAAAAAGAGGGGAAATGCCGGGAATCGGAAGAATCTCCAGAGGGGTCATCAGGACGAATACATCACCCGGGGGCTTGTTTTCTGACTGAAGGTCAGGGATTAATATACAGGCGCTCTCTTCCTGAGGTAGAGTCTCTGACCTGTCACTGCTTCCGTACCCTGCTTCATCAGGTTCTTGCTATACAGCGACTTCAGCCGGATGGCATATTTCTGCGAAATCGTATACATGGTTTCGCCCTCTGCCACCACGTGATAATCAAGCGGTCCTTTATCCTGCTTCTCTTCAACGTATACTATCTGTCCCGGTATGAGTCCAGCGTTATCCTTGAGATCATTGAAGCGCAGAAGTTCTCTCACCTCCAGGTGGAAGTCGGAGGCGATTTTTTCATAACTGTCGTTTGGCCTTGCTGTTATATAGCGTACACCATTGGTTTCCCCAACCCTGCGGTCGTGCTCACCGGGAACAACATCCTGGAAATCATCCACTTTGCTCTCAGGCAACACCAGGTGGTGGATGTTCTTAACTGTATCCCTTTTCTGCTCAGCAGGCAGTTGTGTGGCCACGGTATCATTCGGCAGGATGGCTGAAGCCTGACCTTCTTCGGTATCGTAAATATATAATTTGTAATCTTCAATAATGCGGATCAGCAGTTCTGCATAAGCCGGGTTAGTTGCGTAGCCGGCCGCTTTCAAAGCCTTCGCCCAGCCTTGGTAATCAGTGATTTCTAAAGCAAAACAGGGGGCATAATGCTTACGTGAAGTCAGAAAAAGGGAATGATCGCGATAGGATTCCCATACACTCGGGTACTTGCGGAAACACTCCGCCTTTTCGTCATCATCGTGCAGATAAGTCTCCCCTTTCCAGTCACTTTTACATTTAATCCCGAAATGGTTATTGGCCTTCCGCGCCAGTGTGCTGTTGCCGTTGTCGCTTTCGAGCATTCCCTGGGCCAGGGTTATGGAAGCCGGAATCCGGTAATGCTTCATTTCGGTTACAGCGGCCTCCCTGTATGTCATGATATAGTCTGCCGGGGTCATCCTGACCTGCTGGGCACTGGCTGTCCACATGCTCAGGAGAAATGAGCAGAATAAAATGATCCCTGAAAAAATCTTCCTAACCATTGATCTGCAAAGTTACTCAGGCTGATTTTTCCCGGCAGACTTCTCTTTTGAATTTGCCAACATCGTTTTGTTTATAAGACCTGTCAGCATTTTCATTTACTTTTGTTCTATGGGTGATCAGGGAAGCAATTTAATTCATCAATATTTTCCTCAGGCAGGGGAACTGCAGCTTAGGAGTTTTGATCTGATGGAAGGGCTTTACCGCGAATGGAACAGCAAAATCAACGTGGTTTCCCGCAAAGACATTGACAAGCTTTTCCTTCATCATATTCTTCATTCGCTGGCCATTGCGCGGCTTCATCCGTTCAGTCAGGGCGACGAGGTATTGGATGTTGGCACAGGAGGCGGCTTTCCCGGAATCCCTCTGGCCATCATGTACCCCGGTGTCAGTTTCACCCTGATGGATTCCATAGGAAAAAAGATCAGGGTGGTGAATGAGGTGGCTTCCGCGCTTGGATTGAACAATGTCAGGGCAATGAATATGCGGGTTGAAACACACCATGAGCAGTACGATTTCGTGGTCAGCCGGGCAGTCAGCAGCCTGCCGGTGTTCGTGGGGTGTGCCTGGAAGAATGTTGCCGTGCATAAAAATCGTTCATTCCCCGGAGGCATCCTTTATCTCAAAGGCGGCGATATCCGTGAAGAGATAGCCGCCCTTAAACAGCAGGTCCGCTTGTTTCCGATCAGGGAGATGTTTAATGACTCTTTTTTTGAAGAAAAATACATTGTGCATATTTTTCATGCGGCTTCTGCGTTAGCCAGATAAGTGAACGGGCATGCTGAACAGACTATTGAGATTTCTTCTGCTTCTGGGATTGGTAATTCCCTCAAACCTGCTTCTTGCTCAGAATTATGACAAGTTGCTCAACAAAGGGCAGTATGAGCAGGCTTTGGATCTGCTGAACGAAAATCTGAAGACGATACCGAACGACATCCGGCTGAACTTCTACAAAGCCCGTGTGTATGCTGTTTCTGATCCCCCGGTTTATGATGTTGATTCTGCCTATCTGTATTTTAACCGCTGTCTGGAATTATTCAATGTGCTGCGTGATCTTAAGATACGCGACAAACTGAATAAGATCCCGATCAATACTACGGTGGTCCGCAACCAGATCAATTCCCTCCTCAACAGGGAATTTCAGCTTGTTCAGAGCATCAATACGCTTGAGGCATATGCAGCCTTCGTGAACCGTTTCCCTGAATCGAGGCAGGGCAAGCAAGCCAGGGAGTTACATGATGAACTGGCTTTTAAGGAATTCTCTTCCGTAAACCGCAGCATGGGTGAGCTGAAAGCCCTTCATCTTTCAAGACCGCAGGCTTCTACACGCCTGATGCTTGCTGATGAGATCGTGAAAATGATACGGCGGGAGCCCCGCACTGAAGATCTGGAGTTTTATGTGGTTCAGTTCCCTGATCACGAACAATACCTTGAATTGTGCTATATGCTTTACGACCGTCTGCGGAAAGACGGTGAGCTGAAGACCCTTTTGCGTTATTATTCCATGGTGCCGGGCTTACCATTAAATGAGAAGCAACGGGCCGATTATGCCAATGCCAAGCACGCCTGGAAGATCGGACTGGGTACGTCCAAAGGCTCCCAGGGCAGTTGTTTCGGATCCCCCCTTCAACTGTCGGAAGAGAATATGGAGCTGAACCGCAGACTCACACGGGAAGGCGCACAAACGGGAGATCTTCAGTTCAGCCTGATGTGGAATAATTTCAACGATATTGATCTGCACGTCACTGATCCTTTCGGGGAAGTGATTTACTTCGGAAACCGCTCTTCCGCATCAGGCGGCATCCTTGACGTGGATATGAATGTTCACTATAAGATGGGACGCTACTCCGAGCAGGCGGTTGAGAACATTTTCTGGCCTGCAGGAAGTGCCCCTTCAGGAAAATATAAGGTGAAGGTGATACATTATCTGAACCACCGGCAGAACGGATGTAAAGATCCCACAGAATTCGTGGTCAGGGTGCGCTGCAACGGGCAGGACACCTTGCTGAAATCATCACTGACGTACAACGAGGCCAAGCCCGGAAAAACCATGCTGGAGTTCGAGTACAGTATGCCTGAGTATAATGAGGTGGTAATGACGGATTCAATACGCACGGAATATGACCGTTACATCAAGAATGCCGGACCGTTGGAGCTGGCTTATATGGCGGTTCTGAGGCTGATGGCCGATGACCTCAGGAGCCGGCGCTGGGATGAGGCCATCCTGACGCTTTCCAATTATTCCAGGTATTTCGTGAAGGATAATGATGTAATGGGAAGGATACGCGAACTCGACAGGATACTGCGCGACGACAGATATACAGTGCAGATTGAGCGGCTGGGGACGGTCAACACTGCAGCCGAAGAATACTCTCCTGTGTTAAGTGCCGATGAAAAACTTTTGTATTTCTGCGGACGTAACCGGCCTGAGAACCTGGGCAAGGAAGATATCTTTGTCAGTAAAGCGGGCAGCCGGGGATGGGAAAAGCCGGCTCTTCTTACTTCCATCAATACGGCACAGGAGAATGAAGCGCCCCTGTCCGTCAGTGCTGACGGAAATTCCATATTACTATTCAGGAGCGGTGATATATATTACGCCACCAGAACCAGCACCGGATGGTCGGCTCCGGTAGCTTTCCCTGCTCCGGTCAATACAGTATACTGGGAAGGGGATGCGATGATTGCTGCCAATGGCAAAGCCTTGCTCTTCGCATCCAACCGTCCCGGGGGCTATAATCTTTACACCGAACAGAACCATTATCACGGGAATATTCAGTACGCTTCCGACCTTTATGTTTGTGAACTGCAGGATGACGGAAGCTGGGGACCGGCCATTAACCTGGGCCCGTCGGTGAATACGCTGTATTGTGAACGAAGCCCTTTCCTCCACCCCGATCTGAAAACCCTTTACTTCAGCAGTGACGCATGGTACGGTATGGGCAACCTGGATGTGTTCATGATCCGCAGAAGCAGTGATACCTCCTGGACTAGCTGGGAGAAGCCTGTGAATCTCGGCAGGAACATCAACACTCCGGATGCGGACTGGGGTTACCAGATCAGCACCTCCGGTGAATGGGCCTATTTTTCTGCCTTTGATGAAACCGGCGGAATGAAAGAAGAACTTTACCGTTTTGTTCTGCCTGCCGAACTGCGACCACAAGCCGTTGTTGCACTCAGCGGGCGACTGCTCGACCGTTCCGGAAGGCCGGTCAGCGCCCGGGTTTTCTGGGTGAACCTTCAGACCGGCGAAGAAGCCGGGGTTTCCACTGCTGATCCTGTAACGGGGCATTATTATGTTTTGCTGACTGCCGGCCATAATTATGGTTTTTATGCGGAAAGCGACAGCGCCTTTTCTGTCTCCGGGCACCTGGACCTTACTGACGCCAGCCGCTATGAAGTCCGCGAAACAGACATCAGTCTTTACCGTATGGAGGAACTGATCAGGGACAAGACCGCGCTGAGGATCAACAACCTCTTTTTTGATTACGATAGAAGCACACTGCGGCCGGAGTCGTTTCCCGAGCTGGACCGCCTGGCGCGGATTATTCTCGGATACCCGGGACTGAAGGTGGAGATCATGGGGCACACCGATGACCGTGGACCGGATGATTACAACCTCAAACTCTCGCAGGACAGGGCGGAGACGGTGAAATCTTACCTTGCGTCCCGCGGGGTGGATGAAAACATCATGGCTGCGGTAGGATACGGCGAAAGCAGACCCCTGATGCCCAACACCACGGACGCTAACCGTCAGACCAACCGCAGGGTTGAATTCCGGTTTTCAAGGTAAAGTGAAAACGCTTATTCCTTTTCTTTTTGCACTATGAGGAAAACCTCCTCATTCTCCCGTTTCATGAGATAATGCTCACGGGCATACTTTTCAATGGGCTTCAGGTCCCGCGGATTGGTCAACTGTTCCACCAGTGCTTTATTTCGGGCAATCTCCGACACGAAGTAATCACGTTCCCTTTCCAATTCGCTCAGCTCGCGGCGGTGACGGATCTGGGAGATCACATTATTGCTGTCGAAAAAGATCATCCAAACCACGAAGAAGAGCGCAGTCATCAGGTAGTAATTGCGCACCAAGGGTTTGAGCCATTCAATAATCTTCTTCATAAACAATTACCGAAGCAACAAAAATAAACCGAAACTCACCAAACATACAATGGCAACAAAACCAATTATCAACCTTTCCATGTTAATTCCGCGGAAGGGACGAAGTCTATGATCTGCTCACGGGTCAGCTTTCCGTTCACCCAGGTGGGGTCCAGTACCGCCTGATACTTCCTGTAAAAATTGATGGCCGGCTCATTCCAGTCGAGGACCTGCCACATCAACCGCCGGGCCCCGGTTTCCTTCGCTTTCATCACAACAGCGTCAAACAATTGCCTGCCATATCCTTTGCCCCTCTCCGTTGCCCTGACAATAATATCTTCGAGGTAAATGCATTTTCCTTTCCAGGTTGAATAAGCCGTGTAATAGAACGCCATACCTTTGATCTCCCCGCCATCCTCTGCAAGGATCACTTCAAAAAGAGGATGTGTTCCGAAACCGTCTTCTTCCAGATCCTGCAGACTTACGGTTGCTTCCTGCGGCGCCCGCTCGTATTCCGCCAGTTCCCTGATCAGTGCCAGAACCGCCGGCATATCTTCCTTTGTCGCGTATCTGAGGGTCATAAATAAATATTTACTGTTTATACTTTTAAATATGAAGCAATGGATGAAAAGAAATCCGCATTAAAGTCCCATGCGCGGGGCAATGCTCTTCATCGCTTCGATCGACAAGGCTGCAAATTCATCGATTCCAAGACCAAGCCTTTCGCATTCCATAATACTTTCGCGCTTCACAGATGCCGCGAATGCCTTTTCTTTCATGCGTTTTACGACCGATTTGGTTTTTACCACCTCCAGCTTCTTCTCAGGATATACCAGGGTGGTGGCCACAATCAGCCCCGTGATGGTCTCCCCTGCAGCCAATGCATGATGCAGGGGTTTCGAGCGCGGAATCTCAGTAGATTCTTCGTTGTGAAGGCTAATGGCTTCAATTACTTCTTCATCCACCCCGGCCTCCCTCAGAATTCCGATCGCTACCTGACCATGGGTCAGCGGATCCGCCTGTGTGATCTCCACATCTATATCATGAAGCAGGCCGGCCAATCCCCAGGTGTCCGCATCATGCCCCAACCTTGCGGCAAGCGCCCTTAACACCTGCTCAGAGGCCAGGCAATGATTAATCATGTTCTCCTTAGTGATATATTTATGCAACAGATCTGTAGCTGCTTCTCGTGTGATATTCATAGTGTATCCTTCTTCAGTGTGCTTCAATCATGTATCGCATATAAACCATATGCATGAGTGCGGGTGCAATCTCAGTCATGTACTCCTCCACCGCCTTAACACTTCCCGGCAGGGTGAAAACAAAACAATTGCCCGCGAGTCCTGCTATTCCCCGACTCAGGAGAGCGTTGGGTTTCTGCATGCCGTATTTTACCCTTATCATTTCCATCAGGCCCGGGATCTCCTTATCAATAAATGGTCTGACTGTTTCAGGCGTGATATCCCTCGGGCCGATTCCGGTTCCCCCGGTGGTGAAAATGAAATCATAATCCTTTATTGCCTCCGACAGTAGTTTCGTTAATGAACCGGCTTCATCGGGGATGATCTGATTGCTGATCTCACATGGCAGGCCCTTTTCCGCGAACATCCGCTCCAGGTGTGTCCTGACCAATGGTCCGGACCGGTCCTCATAAACCCCCTGGCTGGCCCGGTCGCTCAGCGTGATCACCATTGCACGGAAAACACGGGGAAGATAAACGCCCTCCTGCCCGGGCCGGAGTCTTCCGCCTTTTAGCACACGGCAGAAAATACCTTCCTTCGGCATTACGCAATTCCCGACTTCACGGTAAATGGCGCAGTTGTCGCCGTGACAGCTTTTCCCGATCTGGGTCACCTCCAGCAAAACATCGCCAAATTCAAAGCGATCCAGGGGATGGGTTTTGAACAATTCCAGGCCTTCAGTCGTAATGTTCTCAGCGAATTCCCCGAATTGAATTTTTCGCCCCGCCTTCTCCTCAAAGCGTCTCACACTCTCCACACCCAACAGGGAAACCATACGGTTCCAGGGACCGGCATGCGCATCACCCTCCACACCATTCTCCATGAGCATAATCTCTTGCCTGGCAACTTTGACCGTGCCTTTCTTTTCTGAAATATTGACTGAAAGAACTTTGATCATTTGAGTATTTTTCTTTTTCTGTTGCGATCACTATGCGATCGTTTCCGGCCTGTAATTATCTTCAGACCTTATCTTCCTTTTTCTTCTCAAGCAGTCGGATTTCTGTAATCTCCATGGTTTTGTCCACCGCTTTGCACATATCATAAATGGTCAGCAGGGCGATATTAACAGCCGTCAGGGCTTCCATCTCAACCCCGGTTTGCCCCGTACAGCGGACTTCAGAGCGGACCTCCACCCTATCGCTTTTCAGACTGCACTGCACATCCACAAAAGTCAGCAGCAAGGGATGACATAAGGGAATGAGCGCCGGTGTTTGCTTGGCAGCCTGTATTCCCGCGATCTGCGCGATGCTCAGCACGTCTCCCTTTTTCATCGAGTTCTCACGGATACGCTTTACGGTTTCCTTCTGCAGCATGATCTTTCCTTCAGCAACAGCGGTCCGCTGCTGATCCGGCTTGTAGCCAACATCGACCATGCGCGCTTTGCCCTTGGCATCAACGTGTGATAGATCCGGTCCGGCTTTGGTTTTTTTCATCTACCCTCCAATATTATGAAACAGATTATTATGATTGACCTGCCCGCACGCCGGTTTATGTTGCAGGGCCATTTTCAGGGCCTTATCTGCGCCCAGTTCCCTGACATCAAATTCCAGATCGCTGAACAGGCAGGGTTTCACCTTGCCGTTGGCAGTGAGCCGTAAACGGTTGCAGCGTTCGCAATCCCCGCCGCTGCCGCCCTCCACCACGCTGAAATGCCCTTCGTGCAAACTCATACGGTGGATAAAACGAACCTCAAGACCCATCTGAACGGCAAAGAATTTCACGCTCATCGCGTCTTCCTCATCTGAGCTGTTTTCAACCACGCAATTCAGTTTTATGGGATTGAGTCCGGCCTTGCGCGCAGCAACTATACCCCGGATGACCTGACGAATATCTCCACCCCTGGTGATTTCGCGGTAGCGGTCGGGATTGCAGGTGTCGAGCGAAACATTGATGCGCTGCAGTCCTGCCGCGGCCAGTTCACCCGCATACTGCGCGAGCGCCTGGGCATTGGTGGTCATGGAAAGATCACGGATACCGCCAAGATGCGCCAGTTGTTGCACAAGGCTCACAATTCCTTTTCTGACGAGCGGTTCCCCGCCGGTAATTCTGACTTTGTCGATCCCCATGTTCACCGCGGCCCTGGTCACTTCCAGTATCTCCTCAAAGCTGAGGATCTGATCATGGGTCAGCAGTTTAATCCCGCCCTCGGGCATGCAATAGGTGCAGCGAAGGTTGCAGCGGTCGGTGACCGAAATGCGGAGATAATTGATATTTCTGTTACAGGAGTCTAACATCCACCGGGCTTCCTTTCCTGATTTCGCTGATGCCTGCGGGAATGACCAGCAGTCCCCGGGCCTCTGTCATGGCGTGAATATGCGCTGATCCGTGATATCCTACAGGGATTACCTGTGAAGCATTTTCCAGGCGAACCGGTATCACGTTCATGCGGTCGGTTCTCTTTCTGCGATAGTCTGCCCCCATCTCGAGCCGCAGTATATCCGCCTTGTACTGATGCCCCATCCTCCGGTAAAGAACCGGTTTGACCAGCAGTTCGAAAAGCACAAAAGAAGACACCGGATTGCCGGGAAGACCAAAACAGATCTTGTTTCCCATGCGCGCCATCACCGTCGGGCGTCCCGGCTGAATGGCAATCTTGCGGAAAAGGATGTCGAAGCCTGCTTTTTGCATCATGGCCGGCACATGGTCGAAATCGCCCATGGAAACACCTCCGGTCAGCAGGATTACATCAGCCAAATCACAGGCTTTCCGGATAATTTCCAGGGTTTCCTGTTCTTCATCCGAAACAATGCCGAGATATTGAGCGTCCAGTCCCATTTGTGCGCACTGTGCCATCAACTGCCAGGCATTGCTGTTGCGGATTTGCGAAGCTTCAGGTTTTTGGTCGGGTTCCACCAGTTCATCGCCTGTGCTGATCACCGCGACCCTGGTCTTTTGGAACACTTCCGGCCGGTGACAACCTGCAGAAGCCATCACCGCAATGTCGGCGGCCTTAATGAAACTGCCGGCCCGGATCAGGACCTGTCCGGCTTTAACATCCTCTCCCCTGTAACAAATATTGGGTGCGGTATTCCTGATGCTGAACTGAACATGCTGATCCCCGGCAAGTGCGCTATCCTCAACCATCACCACGCAATCGGCGCCTTCAGGCAGCGGGGCTCCCGTCATGATCCTGGTGCATTGTCCGGCTTCAACCCTGAATACAGGCATTTTCCCTGCGGCTATGGTTTCAAGGATTTTCAGGTTCTTGCCCAGATCCTCCATCCGGCAGGCGAAACCATCAACGGCCGATTTATCGAAAGGCGGCATATCCATATCCGAAATCACGTCCTGCGCCAGTATACGACCGCAGGCCTCCTTCAGTGGTACGCTTTCCACAGAACCCGAAGATTCAGTTGTTAATGCCAGTTCCAATGCCTCTTCAAAGGGGATCATCACGGAAAATAAAATGCAAAAATACGAAAAAGCAGCGGGATATTTCTTTTTCGGGTCTGCCGGCGGGATGCATCAATGCTGAGCACACTGAGTCATCTTCCTTTCAGAAGCAAAACGGCAGCCCGCTACTCATTTTTCCTATTTTTGCATGAAAAACCGGATCATATGAAGAGGCGTTTCAGTTGTTTGATCATACTGTGGATGGGGATCACGGGCCTGATTCATGCCCAGGAAGCCGGGGACACCCTGATTCCCGGACAAACCAATTATATGAGCGGGAAACCTGCCGCGGACCGGCGTTTCTCGGCAGAGCTGTTCTTCAACCCCTGTTACTATGTGCTGCACAGTCCCGACTGGCTTTATGACGACCGCTTCCGCTACACGGAATCTTGGAGTATGGGGGGCGGGTTGCTGTTGAGCAAGTACTTTCACGACATCCGTCTGGCAGCGGGCATTGCATATGGCAGGCTGGAGTACAGGCATCGTTTCGAGACCTCGGCCGATTACCAGTACGATGTGGTGGAATCGCTGCAGATCCCGGTTTACATTTCTTATGGCAAAGGGATCTTCAACCCTATGTTGGGTGTGGTCATTTCCAAAGCATACAATTTCAACCATGTGAACAGTGATCTGTTGC
>CALGYY010000248.1 GCA_937934705.1 uncultured Bacteroidota bacterium | reverse complement strand
AGAATACAGCGGAAACCTGAAAAATGAGTGCCTGCAAATGGTCTTCAGTGATCTCAGGGAAGGCGACAGTATCCGCATCAGTGCAGTACAGGTCAGTTTTAACGGACATCTGAAATCTTACCATGCTGAAGCCCTTCAGAAATGCAGGTCTTCGAGACTGAAAACGCACTGCTCCGGCGGTCCTCTGAGCGCTGTCCGCTGCGGAGGCAGCGAAGCGGCAAGCCTTTTCATTGATGTGCCTCATGAAGCGGAAAAAGACACATCCGCACAACTGTTATATTACATTTTGATATTTTCCTCCCTCCTGGCATTTGCACTCATCCTGCTGATCAGGCCGGGAGCGGGTTATTTCATCGGGTCTTTGCTGCTCGCCCTTACTGCCCTAGCCATTCTGAACGCAGTCCATGAGGCGGCGCCGGGAAAACTTGAGATCATGGATCCTCAGGCTACGCCCCGCGGTGAGATTTTTTTCAGCAGGGTCCCGGTTTTCTCACCCGACCATCAGCTTCCATATGGTGACTCTGCTTCGCATGTTATAGTCCCTTACAATTTCAGCCTTTATCCTTCACTCAGGGTTGACCCTGCGGGTGACAGCGGGACACGCATCAGTCCGGTATTCCAGATCAGAAGCGGGATTTTCCGATTCACATCAGACCCGCAAACAGAGCTGAAAGAAGGCATGATCACATTGAATGACCTGGTATACCGTAACGGCAACTGGATCATTATGGGACCTGATCCTTACTTTAAAATGTCCGGAAGCCGGTTCAGGGAACAGACAGCGCATCTTGCTGCCTGGTCCGGATCTGTTGTATGGATGGCAGGGATGGGTCTTTTCATGGCGGTGTTACTGCTGTATCCTTTATTCCGCAAGCTTTTCAGAAAAAAGGAAGACCTGCCTTTCAGGGCCGTTCATCTGCTTTATCTTCTGCTGCCCCTGGCATATTATTTTATTGATTATGTATCCGAACCCTCAGCAAAACAGGACAGCGGCAGGGTTTTTTATTTTTCGGGGCGGACTGAAAAACCAGCGGATATCTGTCTGTACAGCGGATCGGATTCCATTTGTCGCTGGCATTCCGCGGGACAGGCATACCAGTACTTTTCCCACAAAGGGGAATGGGATACGGACAAAACGCTCCGTCTGAAAGTCATCAGTTCAGATCCGGCGGATTCGTTGAAACTGCTTTCAGTGAACCTTTATCATGAGGGCAGGGTGCATGGTTTCGGAATTCCCGCTCATGTGACCCGGACACCGGCCGGTGAACAGCACCTCATTTTCGCGGCTCAGGAGCAGGAAGAACCGGGTAAGGAACGGTGCTTTGAGTTGTGCATGGTGCTGCTGTTCATTTTATGTTTCGCTGCCCTGCTTCTGCTCCGCCCCTCTCCTGCTGCCCTGGCCGGCAGTTGTATCAGTGCGGCCATCATGATCTTCGTGCTGAGCTGGCCGGGCAAAGATCTGCAGGATCAGTTGCGCGTGACCACCGCTGAACCGGTGGGGGGTATACAGGTATACTACCACGACAACCCGGGTTTCACCGACACCAAAGTCATTGGATCCGTTCCTGATACCACCTTCTTCAAGACGAATATGGATCTTGAAAGTAACTGTTTCCTCAGGATCGACATCAATTCAAAAGCCGGCGACACCATCCGTGCTGAAGCAGAAATACGCACCGGATGTATTCGCACGGCATGGGATTTCAGTGAAGTCGCAGGCGGGAACGTGATCCTGAATGAACTTGAAGCGGTTCCCGGGGGACTGATCGTGAAGGGAATCGATCCTTTTGTGGTCTTATGTACAGCGGAAGACATGCAGCGGATCGGGGTACACGGACTTCTGAAAAAACATGTGTATATCGGGCTTGGTTTGCTGATCTTCCTGATCCTGCTTCTGATTACATCAAAAAGAAAAAGCACGGATGCGCGCCTGTGGCTGGGACTGAACTTTGCCGCGCTGAGTGCTTCATTTTTGGTTTTGCACCTGTTCAGTTCAGAGGGTCTCGTGCTTTCCGCCGAAATGAGGTTCACCAATCCCCGTCCCAATGCAGGAATGACTGAACCCGACACCCTCATCAGGCAGACCGAAGCCTATATCAACGACCAGGTCCCTGGCAGAAGCCGGATGATTATGATGAACAACCTTCTGGAGTACAGTGTTTTCAGGGAACTTGTCAACAACCCCAGCGTGCATTTCGGTAAGGACGGATGGATGTTCTACGTGGGTGAGCTGTGCCGCGAGAACTATGAAAACCGTTATCCGCTGAAGGAAGAAGAACTCCGGAAGATGAAAGAAGTTCTGGAGGCCAGGCGTGACTGGCTTCAGGAAAGGGGGATACGCTTTTACCTGGTTTTCCCTGAGATGTCCTACGTCATTTATGAAGACAAGGTGGGTCCACGGATGTGGCGCTACAACCTTCCTTCAAAGCTGGATCAGTTGCTCGCATACCTTGAAAAGGAGAGTGACCTGGAGGTCATCGGCATCCACGATCCCCTGATGGAAGCAAAGGATGACGGCATTATGGATCTGTATTACAAACACAATTCCCACTGGACCCATTACGGGGGTTACATTGCGTATCGTGAAATGATCCGCCACATTCAGCGTGATGTGCCGCAGACCGGTCCACCCATGCCTCCCGGGGAAATTGAATGGGTGGATTTCGCAGTATATAAACCGGATCTGTTTATCGTAACGGCTCTTGATCAGTTCTACACTACGCGTGAATTCCAGCCCACGAATGCCGGTCTGAAGGCTCATGCCCGGACCACTTACCCGCAGTATCCGGAGCTGAGCAGCCGCGAACCCATCTACACCTTCCACAACAGCGCTTCAGACGGACCGAAGGTGCTGCTTTACGGAGATTCCTACGGGGGTTTTCTGCTGTTTTATCTCACCTGGAATTTCAGTCAGACGACCTATATTTACACACCCCGTTTTTATCCCGGGGTGATACTGCAGGAAAAACCGGATATCGTGATACAGGAAATGGCGGACTACATGATATATAAGATACTGGAAGAAAATCCTCCGCTGCCGGCGATGCCTGACAGCGCAGGGGTGAATGAATAAGTACCGGATATTAAAGCCGAAGTCATGAACAGAATGATTCCGCTCACCATTAAGGCTACAGAGGAGAACTTCAATGAAGAAGCCTACCTTGACGCCAATCCCGATGTGGCATATGACGTTCGTCACGGACTCAGTCTTCAGTCGGGACGACAGCATTTTGAAGTGTTCGGCAGGCAGGAAGGGCGCTGTATCCGCCTGCCCCGCGCAGTAACGGAAGAAGTCCGCCGGAGAAAGCTCGAGAGGATCATTCCCCTCCTGAAGGACCGGAACGTGCGTTACGGAGGAGATCAGGATTATCTTGATTTTCTTACCGAAGACCAGAAGATGAAATACCGCATCAGTCAGACCGAGGCCATCAGCAGCAATCCTTACGATCGTCACGTGACGGAGATGATTGCTGCCTGCGATGAAGGACTGATACTGGATTGCGGAGCCGGCCGCCGTGATGTTTATTACGATCATGTGGTGAACCTCGAGGTGGTTCCTTACGATACCACCGACGTACTCGCGGCAGGAGAAGAACTTCCTTTCGCGGACCAGGTTTTTGATGCGGTGATATCACTGTCGGTGCTCGAACATGTGCGGGATCCCTTTCAATGTGCGCGGGAAATGGCCCGTGTGCTGAAACCGGGCGGCCGTCTGATCTGCAGCGTCCCGTTTATGCAACCTTATCATGGCTATCCGCATCATTACTACAACATGACCTACCAGGGTTTACGCAATCTATTTGAGCCACATCTCGAGTTCGATCATTACGAGATCGATGAAAATGCCCTCCCGATCTGGTCATTAAACTGGATACTGAAGATGTGGGCCGATGGCCTGAAGGGAGCAAGCCGTGAAGCATTTCTGCAGACCCGGATCGGCGACCTGCTGGGTGCTCCCCAGCAATATCTTGACAGGGACTTTGTGAAGGAACTGCCGGATCAGGTGAACCGTGAACTGGCCTACGCCACCACTTTATTTGCTCATAAGAGGGCGGAGTAAACCAAATCCAGGATGCTGCCATTGATCTGTAATCATTTGAAGAACAAGCACATCAGGAATTTAACAGAAACCGAATCTTATTTCTTCAGCACCATCTTTTTAGTTTCCACAATACGGCCGTCGATTTTCAGG
>CALGYY010000247.1 GCA_937934705.1 uncultured Bacteroidota bacterium | reverse complement strand
GCAAGGCTCCATCCCAGATAACCACCGTCGGGATAAATGGTGTAGCTCAGGGCAATTGCGGGAGAATTACCTCTTTTCTCTGCAATATCTTTCTGTTGCAGTGCTTCAGCATCCATTTCTCCCCAGTTTACGGAGCGAATGTTGATCCCCACATTCTCCAACATATAAAAATCGAGTTTATCTGCAATACGTTCGAGGTTAAGAGATATTGAATTGAGTATGATGGGTCCGGTGCTCGAACAACAGGTGAAGAGCGGTTTATTGCCAATAACCTTTTTTACCATTGTTACATGATCGGCAATAATATCATCCTTCATTTTTATCCAGTCCCTGAACACAGGATTGCCATAGTTACCCCATTGGAGCATTGGTTTAGTAATATCTCCCCAGAAATTCGTGTCGGTTACCGGGGGAAACTCATGTCCATAATCGCGTTTGAATCTTTCTCTGCAATATTTGCAACCACAAGCCCTAAGACCCACATAGTCACACATATCATCGATTTCATAACCATCAAAGTCCACTTCTTTGATGAGGCGCTCCAGGTATTTCTGATGCATATCCAGGAACCCCGGGTTGTTGTGACAGAAAGCCTCCATCTGGTATTGACGTGCATACCCTCTGCTACCATCAATGATATCTACCTCAACAAGATCCCTGAAGAGATGCCCTTCATATTGTGCATGCTCCGCAGCTTCCGGATCATGAAACAGCAGAACATGATGACGATGTGTCCGGTGCAGTTTCTCCCGCTCTTCTTTTCCCCTCGGACGGTGTACATGATTACAGGAATAATGCTCGATAAATTTAATATCGTATTGGTTCAGTTCCTCCTTCACGAAATGAAAGTATTCATTCAGACGACCGAAATAGTTTGAATAGTCAAATCTCACATGAAAACCATAGTTCATGGCTGTATCAATATGGGCGCTGGCAAAACCTTCTGCCCTCCTTTTCACCTTGTCTTTAATGACCTTTTGCGACCAAAGCAAATCATCCAGTGTATTCCACCAGCTGGCAACCCGTCTGGGTCGGAAAGGGATATCTGGAGCTGTAATCAGTCTCTGATCCGGAGTGATGGAAAGAAATGGATGTTCTGCAACAGCAGAATAAAGTTGATTCCCCAATCCTGTTCCGGCAACAACCAGTGCGGAACTTTTGATAAAATCTCTTCTGTTGATAATTGTTTTCATGTAATACTTATATTTTTAACCCTATGGTATAAGCTTTCTGTCCCGAAAAATTGTTTAAACACCGGTTATATATGATTGTATTGTTTTCAACACTATTCCGCATTATTCCGGAAGTTTTCAGATTCATTACTCAAAAAATGAGTTAACGAACGGAATAATGTATCTGCAATCAGCTCATGTCCCAGATCATTGGGATGGATACCGTCCAGGTATAGAAAATCAATATCACCCGCGACATGGGTTGCAGAAGCATGTCGGCTGAACAATTCCCAGGAATCAACTAACGCCACCTTTTGTTCTCTGGCGATAGCCCGTACACAGTTGGCATACTTCTCTACCTGGCTTTTTCTGAACTGCTCATACCTGCTACCCAAAGGATTCGGCGTGAGGAGGATTACATTTCCCCCTTGATCTTTTATTTTTTTGATAAAATATTCAAGGTTCTCACGGTATTTTACCAAAGGTATCCTTGGTTTGCCTTTGATTCCCTCATCCTGATAAGCATCATTCAGTCCGAAATTAATAATTACCCAATTGGGTCGGAGATCCAGCACATCGGTTTTAAACCGATCCATCCCGTGTTTTACCTTTGCAAAATCATTATCTTTAATTGACCCGGTATGGCTGCTTCCAACCCCTGAATTGACTACACAAGCACAAATGCCAGCCTGGGTAAGTTTCTCTTGTAACCTGACCGAATAGACTTTATCCACCCCTTTTCTAAAGGCAGTGGTGGAATTGCCAAAGGCCACAATCCTTAATGAGTCGGTCTGCGGCAGGGCAGAGATAGATATCAGAAAAAAGAATATGACAGAAAGAATTTTATTCATGACAGATCTTTTCGGTGATAGGCAATCAATCCCTTTATCGGATCTTTATCAATAATTCCCAGTAGCATGCCCTGTTCAATAACTACCCTTTCCAGGAGTTCGCGAAAATAGTAAGCGATGGAACCGACACAGTTAAACTTGTATTTCCGGTAGTTGGGATACAGGACTACAATATTCCGGAAGAAATCCCGAAAGGCGCTGACTATCAGGTGTTCATAATAGGAGTCCTCCTGTAAATGATCACCTGCAAATTTTGCAAAGGAGGCGCAGTAACGATTGGCTAAAGGATGTTCATAAACTTTGTTCAACAAATCCGTACCGGTGAGATTATACGTTTGAAAAAAAACATCCCTGATTGTATCAGGCATCACTTCCCGGATATAATCTCCAATTAATTTCTTCCCTATATAACTGCCGCTTCCTTCATCACCCAGCAGGAATCCAAGTGATTCAATATTGACTGTCACCTCTTCCCCGTTGTAAATACAGCTATTGGTTCCTGTGCCCAGGATGGCGGCAAAACCTTCCTTATCACCCAACAGTGCACGGGCAGCAGCCAGCAGGTCGGTTTCAATAATAATCTGCGCCGATGTAAAGACACCTGATATTCCTTTTACAAGGATGTTGTCAGTCTCCTGAGAATAGCCTCCACCAGCACTATAGAAAAAGATTCTTTCAACACTACAGGTCTTCTCTTTCAGCTCTTCTGGCAGTTTCTTCTCCAGTGAGTCACGGATGTAGTCACTCCCCACGAAAAAAGGATGGTACCCCTCAGTCTCAAATTGCAGCACTTCCCCTGTCTGATCCAGCAGCACCCAGCTTGTCTTTGTTGATCCTCCATCAGCAATCAGTATCATATCAGTTAATAATTCGGTGTTAAAATTTATGTAACTATTTTTTGTTGCTACCTCTTTCTGATTCTGATTTTGTGTCCCCACAAAGCGTAGAGCGCAATAATCATATAGCAGGGGACTACCATCCAGTATGCCTGACGTGCATCCAGGCTGCCAGCCAGTCGCTCGTAGATGAGCGGCAGTACGGCTCCTCCGGAAATAGCCATCACTAACAGGGAAGAGCCAGTCTTGGTGAATCGTCCCAAATCGGATATTGCCAGGGGCCATATGGAAGGCCACATCAAGGAGTTAGCCAATCCCAACAGCGCAATAAAAAGTACCGACACAAAACCACTGGTTAGCTGAGAGGCGATGATGAAAATAATGCCGAGCAGTGCGGAAAATATGAGTGACTGCTGCTGAGAGAAGTATTTGGGGATACCGATGATTCCAATAACATAACCCGTCAGCATGAAAAAGAGGGTCATTGAAGTGAATAGCTTGGCACTGCTTAAAGCTATTCCCTGGTAAGAGCCATATCCTATAATGGTGTTCCCGGCAATCACTTCGACCCCTACGTAAAGGAAGAGGGTGAAGACGCCTAGCATAAGGTGTGGGAACTGAACAATGCTTTTTTTTGAAGCGCTATAACTAGTCTCGGACGACCCCTCCGTTTCTTCCTCAACCACCTCCGGCAGTGAGGAAAAATAGATTGCCAAGGCAACCAGTACAAGCAAGGCTGCAATCAGCAGGTAGGGTACAATCACCTTGCGGGCCAGTTCATCGAGCACTACTGCTTTGTCGGCAGCGGCCATCGTCTCGAGTGCAGCAGTAAGTCCGTCTGCATCCTTCAGGACAATGGATCCCAAGATGAGGGGCCCCAGAATACCGGCAACACCATTGCAGATGCCCATGATGCTCATCCTGCGGGCTCCGCTTTCCCGGGGACCAAGAATGGTCACGTAAGGATTGGATGCGGTTTGCAGTATGGAAAGGCCTAATCCCTGGACAAACAGTCCGAGGAGGAAGATGGCATAAATACGGGTTATCGCTGCCGGAATAAACAGCAATGAACCAACAGCCATGCTTACAAGACCAAATGTGAGTGCATTCTTGTAGCCGATCCTTTTCAGTAGATACCCTGAAGGGATCGCCATCACAAAATAGGAAATATAGAAGGCTGAGGAGACCAACATGGCCTGGATTGATGTCAATTCACAGGCAATCTGCAGATAAGGGATCAATACGGCGATAGCCCAGGTGACGAAGCCAAAAATAAAAAATAATCCCCCGATAATCATTAAAGGGTAGAGATAAGCGTTCTTGCGTGCAGCATCCATCACTTTCTAATTCCTCCGTTTTGGTGTAACGTTTTCAAGGCATTGGCTACACTGCCTTGTTCAAGCAAAAACGTATGTGCCTGATCGTAGTCTCTGATATCGGATTTGTCCATCAAAATCCGCACAGCCCTGTCGGTAATCTTGCGGTTGATCAGCTGCACGTTTACCATTCTGTTGTCGAGCACCCTGCCCATTTGGATCCAGACCGTAGTGCTGATCATGTCAAACACCATCTTCTGTGAAGTGCCTGCTTTCATCCTGGTGCTGCCGGTCACGAACTCGGGGCCGGTGATAACTTCAACCGGATAGTCAGAGACTTCCGCGATCGGTGAGCCGGGGTTATTGACAATGCAGCAGGTGGTGATTCCGTTTTCTCTGCAATTCTTAAGGCCGCTCAATACAAAAGGTGTAGTTCCGCTGGCCGAGATGCCCACCACGATGTCACGGGATGAGACACCCTTTTCGGTGAGCATCTGCCATGACTCTTCGGTATCGTCTTCTTTCTCTTCCAGCGCCAGTATCAGTTTGTCTATACCACCAGCCAGCACAGCGCAGATGGTATCATCTTCCATACCAAAGGTTGTGGGTAGTTCCAGTACATCAAGCACTGAAAGACGTCCACCTGTGCCAGCTCCCAGATAGATCATCCGTCCACCTGCTTTCACTTTCTCCACAACAGCATTCAAAAGCCTGTCGAGCTGCGGCTTGGCAGCCTCAACTGCCAGTGCAATTTTTTTATATTCAGAAATCAATCCAGATGTCAGTTCTTCTACACTTTTCTTCTCCAGATCGTTGTATAACGAGGGTTGTTCGGTAATTTTTTCCATATTTGTCTTGATGAGTAAAATAAGTTGTCCTGTTCGTTTATCTATATTAAATGTGTGAAATTTTTATCGGTTGTTATTTTTAATTTCAGTAAGGATCTTTTCTTCTACATTCCACGGATAAGTATCGGGCATTCCATACCAGTAAAAGGAATCCATCCCTTCATAATTCCGCTTTTCGATATGTAAGTGAGTAGGTAGATAACTGGAAACATCGTTTGTATAACCGGTTACAGAGACCATTTGGCCTGGCCACATCTTCTTTACATGCAAACTGTAGGGTGTAGTTGTTTCCCGCGAGAAGCCCACCAGTTTCCAGTTCCCGACATTCAGTGTATGCACATAGACCGGCATCGGAAATTGCTTCGTTCCCCGTTTCAGGTAATCCAGCATGATCTCACCCCAGGTCTGGTTCCTTTCGGCAAGCATGGCGTTGGCATTGATTTTTTCATCCCCTGTATAGGCCAGGATCTCATCCCTGCTTTTCACCGGTACATCAAAAACAACGCTGTCGAGAAAAAAGGTGAGAGGCCCACCGATCTTTTCCATTGGACGATTCAGCACAGCCATCACTTCGTTGCCCAACTTTTCACCCGTCGTATATTCTGAATTGTCTGTCGGATTGATGTCCCCGGCGGTACCCTGTAAAAAGAGAGTACGGGTGATGCCGCTTTTTTCTTCGATCACTTTTCTCGCTACCCCCGGGAAGTTGGCAGAAAGTGTAAAACGATCCTCCGGTGAACTGAATACTGGATGGCACGCAGCAATAAAGAGACATCCTTCGCTTTGATCATGCAGATAACGGAAGCGAAGTACATCGACGGCATTATCATAGATCTCCGGATGATCCCTGAGGCTCCTGTTGTAGCCGAGCTGTGCACTGCCTCTGCCAATGAATAGTTCGGCTGGCTTAGCATTGTCTATCGATTCTTCCACCGCCTTTACAATTGCCTCACGTACCACTGTAT
>CALGYY010000246.1 GCA_937934705.1 uncultured Bacteroidota bacterium | reverse complement strand
TAACAGCCAATGCATCCACCTTTTTTTGCCCGCTCTGATCAAAAAAGAAGTATTGACGGTTCAGGTTACTTTCCTGAATCACATCAAAATCAGCCAATACGAGTTTCCCGATTCCGCAACGGGCCAGAGCAACAGCACAGTTGGAGCCCAGACCGCCGCAACCGGCGATACCTGCGGAAAAATGAGACAGGTGTTCTTTAATCTGTTGAAAGGTCATCATCGCGACAAAGTTACATTCCCTTTCCATTTCACCGACTCCCCGTTATTCAATTCTGCTTCCAGATACCAAACAAAAACTGCATTATCGAGGCGATTACCCCTGAAAGTGCCGTCCCAGCCCACATTCAGCTCTGTGGTTTCAAATACCTTTTCTCCCCAACGATTATAAACGTAGAATTTAAGCCAGTTTACACCCTGCCCTCTCACATAAAGTATATCATTATTCTCGTCTCCGTTTGGTGTAAAAATATTCGGTACATAAATCACGGGGATGACTGTAGAACAAGGTTCCCCGGAGCCGCCCACCACAACACTTGCGTTCAGCGTGCATGTATTGGCATCCGTAACGGATGCCTGATAAGTACCTGGAGCCAGTTGGGTGATTCCTGTGGTGGACTCACCATTATCCCAGATTACGGTATAGGGTGCGGCACCTCCGCTAATCGTCAGGTTTGCTGTTCCGTTAACAGAATCGATACAAGTGATAGAGGTTGAAGAAGCAGATATCACCGGCAGCGCATAAACCATCAGAATGAGCGTATCCGAGTTACCGCATTGTCCGCTTATGCTGTAAATGATCTCATGTGAACCCGGGCCTGCATTTCCCGGGTTAAAAGTCCCATTCAAGGCATCTGTGATGCCCTGACCAGACCAAACACCTCCGGGATCGGCGGCGTTCAGGACAAAAGCCGGCACATTAGCACAAACCGGATCCTGAGGACTAATGGTTGCATCCATCTGATCTGTGACGGTGATTGTAATCATGGCAGTATCTCCGCAATTCCCACTTATCATATAGGTAATCTGATGCGATCCGACACCGGCCTGCGACGGATCAAACAATCCCGATCCGGTATTGATGATACCGCTTCCTGACCAGGTCCCACCTGACTGAACAGCACTAAGCAGCGCTGCTCCATCAAACAAACAGAAAGGACCTGCATTGTTGATGGTTGCATCTGCCGATTGGATGACAACAATATCAATCGTATCCGTATCACCGCAATTGCCGGGGATCGAATAAACAATACTGTGCGTGCCTGCTCCCGACACAGCCGGGTCAAAAACGCCTGCAGAGGCTTGAGTGATTCCGGATCCCGACCAGGTGCCGCCCGGATCAGCGGCCAAAAGGCTTACGCTGACATCTTCGCTGCAAAAAGGCCCGGCGGGTAATATTGTGGCGTCAAATGCTGAGGCCACAATAATCTGAATCGTATCTGCATCACCACAAGAACCGGGAATTGAGTATATAATATCAAAAGTCCCTGCGCCAGCTGTTGCGGGGGAAAAGGTCCCCAATAATCCATCTGTGATTCCGGAACCTGACCAAGTACCTCCGGGATCAGCCGACGTGAGAGTTGAAGGCGGATCGGTAACACAAAAAGGCCCTGCCGGAGATATTCCTGCATCTGCTGCAGCCATTACGAGAATAATGACGGTACTGGTATCACCACATGAGCCTGCAATCCCATAGGTAATCGTGTGCGATCCGGGTCCGGCCGCACCGGGATCAAACGTCCCAGCTGCTGCATTGGTAATGCCTGTACCCCACCAGGTACCACCAGGGTCAACAGCCGTGAGATTAACAGCTGCATCGTCACCGCAGAAAGGACCTGCCGCCTGTATGCTTGCATCATATTCCGCAGCCACTGTAATTTGTATGGTGTCCGCATCACCGCATGAACCGCCAATAGTGTAAATAATACTGAAGGTTCCGCTGCCGGAGGAAGACGGGGAAAAGATGCCCAGGATCGGATCAGTTATCCCCGTGCCGGACCAGATACCTCCGGCTTGGGCTGCACTGAGACCTGCAGGAGTGTCTCCCGTACAGTAAGGACCAGCCGGGCTGATCGTGGCATCAGCATTGGCAACGACCTGAATGGTGATTGTATCTGCATCGCCGCAACTTCCCGAAATGGAATATATGATCTCATGATTACCCAGTCCGGCAACTGCAGGATTGAAAGTGCCGTCAACTGTATTGGTGATTCCTGGTCCGCTCCAGATACCACCTGCATCTGCAGCAGTCAGGTTTAGGGCAGGTTCACTCACGCAATAGGGGCCCGCCGGGGTGATGTCCGCGTTTGCAGAAGCATTCACCTGAATACTAATGGTGTCGGCATCACCACAGGCACCACTGATTGTGTAGATGATCTGATGCGCACCTGCACCTGCAGTAGCCGGATCAAAAAGTCCGTTTGTTGCATTGATAATTCCAGTACCTGTCCATAATCCGCCGGCATCAACTGCCGTAAGGCTCACTGCTGCGTCATTCTCACAGAAAGGTCCGGCAGGCGTAATACCCGCATCAGCAGGCGGAGTAACCGTCACCGTCACCGCCTGCGAAGATGTACAGGTTCCGCTTCCTGAGGTAACCGTGTAAGTGGTGGTTGATGAAGGATAAACGCTTACCGGGTTACCCGTCAAACCACCTGGATTCCAGGTAAAGGGGCCTGTACCGGTAGCGGTCAGATTCACGCCCTGGCCAGTGCAAATGGAGTTCGGAGATGCAGAAGCCGTGAGAGGAATCGGAGCCGTAGCAGTGATATTGCCAATAAAAATATACTGGTACTGACTGATCCCATATCTGGGAGGGGAGCACACCGGAGCCGGAATATTGTCAGGGGGGTCCTGATTAGAGTATACAACCGTGATCTGGGAAATCAGATCACCCGCAGTTCCAACCGAAACGGGTTCATTTAAACATTGTCCCTGCAATCGTATTGATTTGACTATCAGACTATTTCCAATTGTTGTGATACTGACTGGTCCGTTGTTGGCTGTGGAAACGGGCGTTATTGCAGATCCGCTGCAACTCATTGCAGTAACCGTAGCCTTATCCTGATAGTAAACGGAATTGCAGGCACCATCAAAATACCATGGCTCGGTGAAATCAAAAAGGTTGAATGTCACCGGACCCACAACTCCCTGCGGGAATGTAAAGACAAGCGTAATCGAATTGTTCCATACCCCGGTTCCGCTACCATTACCGGCGCCGGACATCTCCAGCCTCAATCCTGTCTGATCAGAGCAGTTGATTGCTTCAGAGCCAGGTCCTCCATACAACCCGGCCGTGTTGATATTACTCCCCTGCCATTGAAAGGATCCGCCACCTGAAGAAGAAATACTTACGGTACAATTTGCTGCCACTGCATAAGTGGCTGCATGCTGTGGAATGTTTGCCAATGAGAAGGTCTGTGCTTGCAAATCAGTGATCATGCACGACAAGAGTACCAATGGCAAAACAGCCTTAAAAACACGGTAACTTTTCATAATCTCAGTTTTAGTAAAACGCCGGTGGATTATGAATAAGGAAAGCTATCGTGGGGGCCGAATTCTTATTCACTGATGACAAATATAGGAAATTGACGATAATGAATATAACTCAGCCAAAAATATTAAAGAATTTTTGCATTGGAACCCTAACAATTACTCTTAGTTAATGACAGAGCAGACTTACCATGATGATCTTATTAAAGGATTACCAATATACGTTATGCAATGTTCTGCATAACCATATTTTATTACCACTCTGACAGAATTTGGGAAATGTGCTAACTTTGCAAAGCTTCACAGAAAAATGAAATCACTAACTGTTTTAATACCGAATATCATATGGCACTGGAAGATTTCAAGAAAAAGCACAAACTCCTGAAGGAGTGGTCGTACACTCTCAAACCGGTTGAGAAGGGGTACAATAACAGGACCTTGTACGTGAATGTGGGTGACCACCGGATTGAAGAGAAACCGGTCACGCAACTGATGAAAGAAAAATTTGTCGGCGGAAAAGGCTTTGGTTTGAAGCTGTTGTGGGACGCCACCCGTCCGGACACGAAATGGAACGATCCTGACAATGAGATCGTCATCAACACTGGTCCGATCTGTGGCATCACTCAGTATTCCGGAACCGGGAAATCTCTGGTGGTGACCATCAGCCCGCAGACAGACATCGTGATCGACAGTAATGTCGGGGGGTATTTCGGGCCCTTTATGAAGTTTGCCGGTTTTGACTCCATGGAGATCCAGGGCAAAGCTGAAAATGAGGTACTTGTATTCATCGACGGGGTAAACGGGAAGATAGAGATCTATGACGCTACTGAACTACCCACCGACAGCCACATCCTCGGAGAAGAGCTGCATGAAGTGTTTGCCAACGACGAAAAAGACCGGATCAACGTATCAGTTGTTTCAGCCGGAACGGCTGCTGACCACTCACTGATCGGCATGCTGAATTTCACTTTCTTTGACGCCAAGCGGAAGCTGGTTCGTCTGAAACAGGCCGGCCGCGGGGGTATCGGAACAGTACTTCGCGACAAGAAGATCAAGGCAGTAGTTGCCAAGATCCCGGGGATTAAGGGTAACCTGAATAATGTGGTGAACCTTGAGGCGATCATGGAACGGGGGAAAAGGTTTAACAAGGAGATGCGCGAACTGGACGACTCACAATGCCAGATGCGCAAGATCGGCACGGCTCACCTGACGAACATCATGAACGATTATGATCTTTTTCCCACCAATAATTTCAAATTCGGGAACCATCCTGACGCGGACAAGGTACATTCCAATGTTTACAAAGACCGCTTCACCCAGAATGTTCCCGATGGATGCTGGGTGGGTTGTAATATGTCGTGCGCCAAAGGCGTAGACAATTATGAACTGCGCACCGGACCTTACAAGGGATCAAAAGTAATCGTCGACGGACCGGAATACGAAACCGCTGCATCTCTGGGATCCTGTGCGGGTATTTTCAATCCTGACTGGACCATTGAAGCCAATTTTTATTGCGACACCTATGGTATCTGCACCATCACCTGGGGAACCATCCTGGGATTTGTGATGGAGTGTTATGAGAACGGCATATTGAACGATGAACGCACGGGTGGTCTGAAACTGAATTTCGGTAATGAAGACGGAGCGATGGAATTGTTGCACCAACTGGCACGCGGCGAAGGTTTCGGAGTGGTTGCCGGTCAGGGTGTGCGAAAAATGAAAGAAATGTTCATTGCCAAAGGCTGGGGCGACCCGCAGTTCATCACCGACATCGCAATGGAAAACAAGGGACTGGAATATTCCCAGTATGTTTCCAAGGAATCGCTGGCGCAGCAGGGCGGTTATGCTATGACCAACAAGGGTCCCCAGCACGACGAGGCCTGGCTGATTTTCATGGATATGGTGAACAACCAGATTCCCACCTTCGAGAAAAAAGCGGAAGCCCTGTATTATTTCCCGATGTTCCGCACCTGGTTTGGTTTGCAGGGGCTTTGCAAACTGCCCTGGAACGATGTTGAGCCTGTCGACAATCATCTGCAGGCAGAACCGGCAAAAGTTCCCGAGCATGTTGATAATTATGTGACCATCTACAAAGCGGTAACGGGTAATGATCTGGACAAGGATTCACTCATCGTTCAGTCAGAACGCGTGTACCAGTTTCAGAGGATCTTCAACATCCGGCGCGGATACGGCTTACGTAAGCACGATGCGCAGCCATACCGTGCAGCCGGGCCTGTAACAGAAGAAGAATACCTTTCACGCCAGGAACGCTACGATAAACAGATGAAGGAAAAGATCGGTATTGACCCCGAGGGTAAGAGTACGGCTGAAAAAGTAGCCATCACCCGCAAATTCCGCGAGGAACAGTACGAAAAGCTTCTGGATGCGGTTTACAAGCGCAGGGGCTGGACTCCCAACGGAGTGCCGACCATCGACCGTCTGAAATCCATCCATATGGATCTGCCGGAACTGATCGAAGTCATTAAACCACTGCAGTAAGCATTTCTGAAGGCCGCTGAGAAAAGCGGCCTTTTTTCATTGCAGACATTCTGATTTAGTTTTGTATTTTTAAATGATCGCTTTTGTACAAGCTGAAGGTTCGGGAGTCCTCCGCTACCGAACCTTTTTCTTCTTGTTCAGAACATCATTTCAGTGGTCTCGAATTCATTCCGGAGTAGTCTTAAAGTTCTGTATTTCATTGCTTTACTTTTGTCGCGCCAAAAGTAACAAAAGCGCTTTTTTCTC